>NZ_JBQHWA010000010.1:0-107266 GCF_052064225.1 Blautia massiliensis (ex Liu et al. 2021)
TATACCAAAGGATTGTATTTATGCCTTTTTTATTGGCTGAAATATTGGATTTTCAAGGTTCAGCACACCTTATTGGTGTGGGAAGTTTGAGTTACTCATTGTAAAATCCCTCCTTCGTTTCTCACTATACATTTCTGTATAGTCCGTATGATACTATACTTTTTTGTATTGGTCAAGTGTTTCAAAACAAAAATTCTATACTTTTTTGTATGGTTTCTCCTTGTCTGTACTATACATATATGCTATACTCAATTTATCAAGTAAAAGACAGGAGATATGAGCATGGCAATAGGAGAAAGAATTCATCATTTTCGACTTCTGCGTGGATTCACGCAGAAATATTTAGGTCAACAGCTGGGATTCAGCGAATCACAGGCTGATGTCCGCATTGCACAGTACGAAAAAGGCTCTCGCAGTCCAAAGGAAAACTATCTGAATGCACTGGCTGACATTTTTGAGGTCTCCCCTCATGCACTCGCTGTACCGGACATTGACAGTTATGTTGGGCTGATGCACACCTTATTTACATTAGAAGACCTTTACGGACTTCATATTGGAGAAATTGACGGAGAACTCTGTCTCCGGCTGGATAAGTCCAAAGGAACCACCTACCTTTCTATGTTTGATATGTTCTACGCATGGCAGGAACAGGCAGAAAAACTAAAATCCGGGGAGATCACCAAAGAAGAATATGACCAGTGGCGGTACAATTACCCGAAAAAAACAACATAAAAACCAACGAAAAAAGGCCTTACCAAATTGATTTCACTCAATTCAGTAAGACCTTTTTTGTTGGTTTCACACATATTACCTGACAACCACCGGATTGCTGATAAATACTACCTAAATATCCGGTGTTATCATTTTGTTATCAAATAGAACTTCTTGTGCCCGGAAATGCCCTGTTTATAAGGGTTTCCAGAATTTTTTCATTATTCAAACTCAATCGTTCCAGGCGGCTTACTTGTAAGATCATAGAATACGCGGTTTACGCCCTTAACTTCATTAATAATACGGTTCATCACCTTATTAAGTACTGCATAAGGAATCTCAGCAGACTCCGCAGTCATGAAGTCAATGGTCTTAACGGCGCGGAGCGCCACTGCATAATCGTATGTTCTGAAGTCTCCCATTACACCTACGCTTCGCATATTTGTAAGGGCTGCAAAGTACTGGTTCGGCATCCAGGACGGATCTTCTCCGTGTTCTTTTTTGTAGTCGGCGGCTGCATTGTCGACTTCTTCACGGTAGATGTAGTCTGCATCCTGTACGATGCGTACTTTTTCCTCGGTGACTTCACCGATGATACGGATTCCAAGTCCCGGGCCCGGGAATGGCTGACGGAATACCAGTCTTTCCGGAATTCCAAGCTCAAGGCCGGCTTTACGGACCTCATCTTTGAACAGGTCACGAAGCGGCTCAATGATTTCTTTGAAATCAACGAAATCCGGAAGACCTCCTACGTTGTGATGGGATTTGATCACTGCGGATTCTCCGCCGAGACCGCTCTCTACAACATCCGGATAAATGGTTCCCTGTGCAAGGAAATCTACAGCACCGATCTTCTTGGCTTCTTCCTCGAAAATACGGATAAATTCCTCACCGATGATCTTACGCTTCGCTTCAGGCTCTGTAACACCGGCAAGCTTGTCGTAATATCTCTGCTGTGCGTTCACGCGGATAAAGTTCAGGTCAAACTGACCATTCGGTCCGAATACACCTTCAACCTCATCACCTTCATCCTTACGAAGAAGGCCATGATCTACAAATACGCAGGTAAGCTGCTTGCCGATCGCTCTGGAAAGAAGTCCTGCTGCCACGGAGGAATCTACACCACCTGACAGGGCAAGGAGAACTTTTCCATCACCGACTTTCTCGCGGATCTCTTTGATCGTATGTTCAACAAAGGCATCCATCTTCCAGTCTCCGGCACATTCGCAGACACCAAGTACGAAGTTGGACAGCATTGTCTTTCCTTCTACTGTGTGCAGTACTTCCGGATGGAACTGGATCGCATACAGTTTCTTCTCTTCATTCTGTGCAGTTGCTACCGGACAGTCTGCAGTATGTGCAGCGATCTCAAATCCCGGTGCAGTCTGGGAAATATAGTCTGTATGGCTCATCCAGCAGATTGTTTTGTCGGATACATTTTTGAAGATCCTGGAATCTTTCTTATCGATGAGAAGCTCTGTCTTACCGTATTCGCTGACATCTGCCTTCTCAACTTTTCCGCCAAGGACATGCATCATAAGCTGTGCTCCATAGCAAAGTCCAAGTACCGGAATACCAAGCTCAAATAATTCCTTCTGGTAAGTCGGTGAATCTGCCTCATAGCAGCTGTTTGGTCCGCCGGTAAGGATGATTCCTTTAGGATTCATCGCTTTAATCTTCTCAAGATCTGTCTTGTAAGAATAAATTTCGCAATATACATTGCATTCTCTGACACGTCTTGCAACCAGCTGATTGTACTGACCGCCAAAATCAATGACAATAACTAATTCTCTTTTCAAGGCTTTCCTCCTGTTATTTATAACATCTTTAGAATCTGTTACTCATTATAAATGAGTACATGCACTTTTACAATGCTAATTTTATCTCCCACCGGAATTTTTATTTTCCGGAAAAATTTTTTACTGCTTTTTTGCCTGCTCATCCCAGTAAGCGCAGTCATTTCTTCCAATTACCTCCGATGTAAACGGAGTACCGTCATTCTTTTTATAATGTCTGGTCGCCCGGAAAACATATTTCGCACCGACATAAACGATCGGTACGTTGAAAAATACGATCAGAATATTTCCAAGATCAGAAAATGCCCAGAGATTTCCAAGCTCCAGTCCTGCGATATTACAGAGGATACCAAATGCGGCAACAAAAAGACCGATACAGCGTACAAAATTAATACAGATCTTATCCTTGCGGATACGGTTTGCTGCGATTTCCGAAAAGCTGATCATTCCAAGCAGACAGGTAAATGCAAACAGGCAGAAACATAAGGTTACAAGAAATGTAACGATCCCGTTCATTGCAGTTCCCGGAGTCAGCACAGCAATGGACTCCGTATATTTGGGAAGTTTATCAAGAGCCTGCCAGCTTTCCGCATCTGCTCCCGTCCAGCAATGTGCCATAACTACCACAAATCCGGTAAGTGTACAGATCACAATGGTATCAAGAAAAACTCCCAGAGAAGCGATCACACCCTGCTCACATGGATGCTTTGCGTCAGCTGCTGCCGCTGACATGGTGATCGTTCCCTGACCAGCCTCATTGGACATCAGGCCTCGTTTTACGCCCTGTGCAAGAACCGTTCCAAAAACACCTCCAAAAAATGCATCCGGCTTAAAGGCTCCTGCAAACACGCTTCCGAAGAAATACGGAATACGGGTAAAATTCAATATGATAAGAAGTAACACTACTACCATATAGAGCACTGCCATCACCGGCACCATCATATCTGTCCATCTGGATACTTTTTTGATTCCGCCAAATGCAATAGCTGCTGTGAGGATTACGATCAGCGTACCTACTATATAATAGAAGGCTGATCCGCTTGGAATGGTTTTTCCGGTTACGATCTCTGCCATGCGTCCTACTGATGAAACAACGTTAAAGCCCTGTGCCGGCAGACAGCAAAGCGCATACAGAATATACAATACCGAAAGAAAAACACCGATCCATACCTTATTTCCAAGAAGCTTTCTCCCATAAAAAGGAAGACCTCCTACAAACTCATCGTCCTTCTTCTCCTTGAAAATCTGAGCAAGGACACCCTCCATGTATGCAACTGCCATCCCGAAAAACGCAGATATCCACATCCAGAACAGGGCCCCCGGTCCACCCACTGCAATAGCACCTGTTACGCCCAGGATATTTCCCGGTCCTACACGCATAGCTGAACTCAGGAAAAACGATGCAAGCGGCGAAATTCCTGTTTCCACAACACGTTTCTCCGTCATGGTCCTGATTCCTTTTTTAAAGTAAGTCACCTGCATAAAACCGATCCTGAAACTGAAAAAAATCCCGGACCCAAGAAGTAATATGATCGCAAAGGATATATTTCCCAGAATCGGGATACTGCTGTACCAGTCAAAATTCGTGGGGAACTCCCACAGAAAATCAGACAGTGGACCGATAAAGCTGAACACTCCATTGATCGCCTCAAACACTTTCTCCATAGCCATCTCCTCCCTTTTCATCTGAATACCTCAGAATTGAACCATCTTTCCGGATATTACATTTTCCGCTGAATATAAAATATAGATATATTCATTTATACCCCTCAGAAAAATTTCCGCACCTGTTCATATAACATGTGTACCACATCCATACTCGTTCATTTCCCCTCCGGATTTTTATGCTATGGTTTATTATACCGTATCAGCTTAAAAAAGTCTTATTTATTTTCACTATTTTTGTACAAATTTCAGAATTTTCTATTCTTACAAGCCCCACCGACTGCTATTGCTTTTCGCCCCCCGCAGGGGACTTACTTGATTCGAGTCAAGCGGATATTCGCAATCCGCTTCGCTACGCGGCTCTACACCGAATAACTGCTTCGCAGTTTATCAGACTTTATAAGATATTTAGACTTTCCTCACAAATTTTTAAAACGCTTCTCACAGTTCCATCACATTTTGACGGTATATTATTAATCAAATAAAGCACAAAGCTTTTTCATCTTATAGATCATTACTTATTTTTCTTTTCATACTCTGCCGGGTCCCTTCCAAGACCCGGCCCTCCTTTTTATCTTCTTACAAACTCCCATAGTATACCATCCTTTCTTTATTCAAAAGGATCTATACCTATAATCATGGTGTCTATATTAGACATTCTAATTCTATCTGATGATCGACATTTTCATCTCGGTCCATTTACTCCGCATCACTTCACGCCCAGATATCCTTATCCCCTCTTAAAACCCACATAAACACAACAAAAAAACACCGTCCCCGCAGCTCTATATCTGCAAAAACAGTGCCTTTAGTGCGTCTTCAGGGGTTCGAACCCTGGACACCCTGATTAAGAGTCAGGTGCTCTACCAACTGAGCTAAAGACGCTTATTTAATTATTTGTCTTTCGTTTTTTATTTCGTCCGTTCCTCAAGACATGTTGTATTATACGTTATGATTTGAAGAAAGTCAACACCTTTTTTTAATTTTTTTTATTTTTTTCTTTTTTATTTTTTATATCTTCATTTGATGCAATTTTGTTCAGTGATTTTTCTATTTCTGACAGCGAATTTCTGATCTGAAATGCCTGGCTTTTGACGCCGCGTTTTACACTATTGAGATTTCGACGGAACGAGTTGGATTTTCTTTTTTTCAAACCTTATCTTCCCCTCTTTCTTTATACAGATCAGGCAGCTTCTCCTGCAGATTCATATATTCCTGCCTGACGCTCCCTCTTATTTATTATATGAAAACAGGCCGATCTGTTTTACAGATCAGCCCGATAAAACAACCTTCTATATTAATGCAGAATATCTATGCGCCAGATAAGCTTTGATATCAGATACCTTCTGAAAACCACCTAACCTTACCTCTTCTATTTTTGTCTGATCACCATCTTACAGATCGGATTGCCCATGGAAGAAAACTTCTCCTCATACTCCGTCATCACATTTCCCTTCACCAGCTCCTCATCATGATGAAGATCAAACGTACAAACCTCCAGGTTCCAGTCAGACTCCTTCACCTCTTCCAGGGAAAATTCAAACAATCCACGGTTATCTGTCTTAAATTCCACAGTACCCTCTTTTTTCAGGACCTGCTCATACCTCTTCAAAAACTCCCTGGAAGTCAGTCTTCTCTTGGCATGACGGGCCTTCGGCCACGGATCGGAAAAATTCAGATAAATCCCGTCAACCTCATCCTTCTCAAAAATCTCCGGCAAAAGCCTTGCATCCACACGGATGAACACCAGATTTGAAAACTTCTCCCCGGCCTCCTCAAGCTCCTCCCTCTTCTGAAGTGCCCGAAGCAGCACACTGTCATACATCTCGATCCCAACATAATTCCTCTCCGGATGCAGCCGCGCCATATCCATCAGAAAACGCCCTTTTCCCATACCAACCTCAAGAAAAAGCGGTCTCTTCTCCCCAAAAACACTCGCCCATTCCCCTTTAAACTTCTCCGGTTCATCAATCACCCAGTCACACTCCAAAATCGCATCCTTCGCCCCGGGAATATTACGTAATCTCATAAATAACCTCCAAATTAATCTTCCTATAATATACAAATCAAATAACTACCTCTCGCAGCCGGCAAAAGCAGTCTATAACAATTCCCCAAACCAATGAAACCACTATAATACATCCGCCACCAGCCACACAAACCAGAATACCTGCACAAATCCAAAAAATCATCATTCCTCTTCCAGAATATCCGATAAAACACCCTGTGCAAGGCATCCCAATATTCAACTATACATGTAACCCCCACCCCGCCGCAAGCAAAAAATTAAAAAAATCCTCAACCAGGCGACAACAACGCGCCTCGCCGTCCACCCACAACACCATCCGCATCCATATACACATCCCCTCAACCAGGCGACAGCAACGCGCCTCGCCGTCCACCCACAACACCATCCACATCCAACACCATCCGCATCCACACACATCGGCTCAACCTCACACATCCAACACCGCAGCATACATACACAAGTCAACAACCTTACATCACCACAACCAAGAACTCCTAAAAAAAGCCCGAGGGGTGTGCAGAGGGGCCATGGCTTTATGGCCCCTTTGCGGTTTTCCTCTTTTCCCACAAAACCCCAAAAAATATCTTTTTACCCACATTCCCCTCAAAAGTTTGCAGAAAAATTAACAAAATTTTAGTTGTTTTTACCATAAAAAAGGTGTATCATATAAAAATCAATTATAAACAATAAACAAACAAGGAGGGCGCTATGGAACAAATCCTAAATAAGCTTTCGGAAATCGAAGCTACAGCCAATGCCATCATGCAGGACGCTGTGCGACAGAAACAGGCTCTCTCGGAAGAAGCAGAAAAACAGACGAAGGAATTCGACGCTTCACTTGAAAAAGAAACCAGCGACGAGATCCGGAAGATCCGTGAATATCTGGCCCGCGAGAAAGACGCCCGGATCAATGAGCTTCGTGCAGAAACCGAAGACCAGCTATCCAGGCTGGATGCCTATTACGAAGCCCATCACGAAAGTCTTTGCAGTGAGCTGTTTCAGAAAATAACAGGCATCACCGAAACCTGAAGGGAAAGGAAGTGATTCAATGGGCTCTGTCCTCTCATACAGCGGACTCTCCACCAAGATCCGCGCCATGCAGAGCAGGCTTGTGACAGATGAGCAGCTGGAAGAAATCGTTCAGCTTCCCAATGTCCCCCAGGTAACAGCCTACCTGAAACGGACTCCCGAATATCAGAATATCTGGTCCGGTCTCGATGAAAATGATCTTCACCGCGGACAGATAGAAAAACTCCTGAAGAAATCCATCTTCCTGAATTTTTCAAGGCTTTACCACTTTGCAAATCAGGAACAGCGAACGTTCCTGTCGCTTTACTCGAAGCGTTATGAGATCCGCATCCTGAAAGAAATCATGACGAATCTCTTTGATCACCGGGACACCGATCCCGTAGATATTTCTCCCTACCGCGATTTTTTCAGACATCATTCCAAGCTGGACATTGACAGGCTTACCGCCTGCACCAATATGGATGAATTCATTGCGGCACTGAAGGGAACTGATTTTTTTATTCCGCTGTCTCAGGTCAACGAACGTGGAAATGCCACGCTTTTTGACTTCGGCATGGCACTTGACCTTTCGTATTTTTCACAGATCTGGAATGTGCGGAAGAAGCTTTTCAAAGGTAACGATCTGAAACAGATCACCAAGGCTTACGGTGAAAAATTCGATATGCTGAACCTGCAGTTCATCCAGCGCTCCAAACGCTGCTTTCAGATGGAACCGGCTGCTATTTACGCATTGCTGGTCCCCATGAACTACAAGCTCCGCAAAGAGGAGATCACCACCCTTGTGGAGGCCCCTACACCAGAAGAGTTCCGTCGTATCTTCAATGGAACTTATTATGGTAAGAAATACGAACAGCTGACCGTCGCCAGTCTGGAAGAATTTTATAACTATATTCTTCGCAGCATACTGGAACAGGAAGCACGCAAGGATCCCTATTCCGTAGCAGTCATCTATTCCTATTTATATCACAAAGAACATGAAGTCAACCGTCTGACCATTGCCCTTGAATGCGTGCGCTATGGCGTGGACCCAGAACAATCCCTGCGTTATATACGCAACGGTTAATAACCAGGAGGTAGCAACGTGATTGAAAAAATGAATTTTCTGAGCATCACCGGTCCCAAGGCAGATATTGACCGGGTTGTAAACACCTACCTGTGCAAGTACGAGATCCATCTGGAAAACGCGCTCTCTGAGCTGACCACAGTAGAAAGCCTGACACCTTTCCTGGAGGTCAATCCCTACAGAGACGCCTTAAATTCCATCAATACCATTTACGAAGAGCTGAAAAGCCCTCCGGCCACTTCTAACAGAAGCCCCGGTATTGAAACAGCACTTTCCACAGTAAAGGAGATCCGCTCTCAGGCGGATCAGCTCCAGAAAGAACAATCCGAACTGGAAGAAACATGTTCCTCTCTGGAAGAATCTCTGCGGATCATACGTCCATTCCGAAATATTGATTACAATATTTCCTCCATACTTCATCTGAAGTACATCCATTTTCATTTTGGACGTATTGAAAAACAGTATTATGAAAAATTCAAGAAATATATTTACGACAATCTGAACACCATCTTCCTTAAATGCGATGAAGATGATCAGTATGTCTGGGGCGTTTACTTCGTACCGAAACACGAAGCACACAAAATTGACGCAGCCTACTCTTCCATGCATTTTGAAAAGATTTTTGTGCCGGATAATTATACCGGAACTGCACAGCAGGCATTTTCAAACGTAAGCAAACAATACGACGATGCCATGAAGCACCTGGAAGCACAGAAACAGAAATACCAGAGATTTCTTTCGGATAAGGCAGAAACCATTGTTACCGCCAGAAACACTCTGCTCCAGTTTTCCAGGAACTTCGATGTCCGCAAAGCCGCAGCCTGTACCGGAAAGCACGAGAATTTTTATATTCTCTGCGGATGGATGACAGAAGCCGACACCAGAGCTTTTCAGGCGGACATTGCTTCCGATGAACGGATCTTCTGTCTGGTCGACGGCGAAGACACCAACACACCGGAACACGATCCGAGCCATCAACCGCCAACCAAACTGAAAAATCCAAAACTTTTCAAACCATTTGAAATGTATGTAAAAATGTACGGACTTCCTGCTTATGGCGAAATGGACCCCACCTGGTTCGTTGCCATCACCTACTCCTTTATCTTCGGAGCCATGTTCGGTGATGCAGGCCAGGGACTCCTGCTCTTTATCGGAGGATTGTTCCTGTACAAACGGAAACATATCGATCTTGCCGGAATCATCAGCTGCGCCGGAGTCTTTTCCACATTCTTCGGCCTGATGTTCGGAAGTGTCTTTGGATTTGAGGATCTCATACCTGCCCTGTGGCTGCGGCCTGTAGACAGTATGACGACCATACCTTTTATCGGAAAACTGAATACCGTATTTATTGTTGCCATCGGCTTCGGCATGGGAATCATTCTCCTGTGCATGGTTTTCAACATCATCAATTCGTTTAAGATGCACGATGTTGAAAAAACCTGGTTTGACACCAACGCGGTGGCAGGACTTGTATTTTATGGTTCCGCAGTTCTCTGCATCGGACTTTTTGTGTCCGGACATGCAGTTCCAGGCGGCGCAGTCCTTGCTATTATGTTCGGTTTACCGCTGCTTCTGATCTTCTTCAAGGAGCCGCTCACAAACCTGGTAGAGAAAAAAGCCGAGGTTATGCCAAAAGAAAAAGGCATGTTTATCGTACAGGGTATCTTTGAACTGTTCGAGGTTATCCTGAGTTACTTTTCCAACACACTCTCCTTCGTGCGTATCGGTGCTTTTGCAGTCAGCCATGCAGCCATGATGGAGGTTGTGCTTATGCTTGCAGGCGCAGAGAACGGCAGTCCCAACTGGATCGTCATCATTCTCGGAAACCTGTTTGTATGCGCCATGGAGGGCCTGATCGTAGGTATCCAGGTACTCCGTCTGGAATATTACGAAATGTTCAGCCGTTTTTACAAAGGCAGCGGCCGGAAGTTCGAGCCGTTCTGCTCAAAAAACAAATAAAATGCCAGCATCAGAACTCCTTCTGATCCAGGCAGCCAATTAAACGAATATTAAGGAGGTCATCATCATGACAGTCATTACACAGATCACAATCGCAGTTGCACTTGTACTCAGCATCATTCTTCCATTTGGATATTATCTTCTCGGCGAAAAAAGCCGTGGCCGCTACAAAACAGCTCTTGGTGTTAACGCCTTTTTCTTCTTCGGTATCATGCTTATCGCCATTGCCGTAACATTTGCAGGCGGAGCTTCCGTACAGGCTGCTACAGGCGCTGACGCAGGCCTTGCAACAGGTATGGGTTACATCGCAGCAGCACTTGTTACCGGACTTTCCTGTATCGGTGGTGGTATTGCCGTTGCCAGTGCGGCAAGCGCAGCACTTGGAGCGATCAGTGAGGATCAGAGCATCCTTGGTAAATCTCTTATCTTCGTAGGTCTTGCCGAAGGTGTTGCTCTTTATGGACTGATCATCTCCTTCATGATCCTGGGTAAACTTTGATATGAAAATGTATCTGATCAGTGACAATATTGATACTCTGACAGGAATGAGACTGGCCGGTGTAGAGGGTGTGATCGTTCATGAGCACGACGAGCTGAAGGAAGCTCTGGAGCGCACCATCGCAGACAAAGAGATCGGAATCATACTCCTGACCGAAAAATTCGGCCGGGAGTTTCCTGAGATCATTGATGATGTCAAGCTTCATCACAAAACACCTCTCATCATTGAAATTCCTGACAGACATGGTACCGGCCGCAGACCTGATTTCATTACATCTTATGTAAATGAGGCCATCGGATTAAAATTATAGGCAGGTGATATTATGACAATTGAAGAGAAGCTTAAACACTTCTATGACACCTCCGTGGACGAAGCACGCCGTCAGGCGGAAAAAGATGTCCGGGAACACAAGGAAGCCCTGGATGCCGCACTGGAGGAACATAAAAAAATGTCTCTGGGAAATGCTGCCAGTTCCCGCAAAGCCGAGATCGCAAACGCAAAGCGTGAGATCAACAAGGCACTTTCCGCAGAGCAGCTTCACATCCGGCGAAACTGGACTGCCAGACAGAGCCGCTTAAAAGAAAAACTTTTTGCAGATGTCCGGGCACAGATCCTGAAATTCATGGAATCTCCCCGCTATGAAGAATATCTTTGTACAAAGATCGAGGAAGCTGTCCGCTTCGCGGAACACGATGAGATCCAGATCTATCTTTCAAAAGAAGATGAACCCCGTCTGAAGTCTCTCACTGTAAAGACCGGTTTCCCGCTGAAGGTTTCCGATGAATCCTTTATCGGCGGGATCAAGGCGATAATCCCTGAAAAAAATATCCTCATCGACAATTCCTTTGAGGAAGGCTATCAGGCAGCTTACAGAGAATTCAAATTTGACGGAGGTCCAGCACATGAGTAAAACAGGTATTATCTACGGTGTTAACGGTCCTGTTATCTACCTCAAGGGCGACACCGGCTTCAAGATCTCCGAGATGGTCTATGTAGGCCCTGAAAAACTGGTTGGAGAAGTCATCGGTCTTAAGAAACATATGACGACCATACAGGTTTTTGAGGAAACTACAGGGCTGAAACCCGGAGAAACTGTTATCGGAACAGGAGACGCTATTTCCGTTCTCCTTGGTCCGGGAATCATCCACAATATTTTTGATGGTATCCAGAGACCTCTGGCAGAGATTGCCCAGGCCTCTGGAAAATATATTTCCCGTGGTGTCAGCGTTGACTCTCTTGACACAGAAAAAAAATGGGAAACCCACATTACCGTAAAGGAAGGTGACGTCATCGGTGCAGGCACGGTTATTGCCGAGACACAGGAAACTGCCTCCATCCTTCACAAATCCATGGTTCCGCCCACCATTACACACGGAACCGTTATCCATGCAGTTCCTGACGGTGCCTATACCGTTCTGGAGCCTATCGTTACCATCCGTCTTGATGACGGAACCGAAAAAGAACTGGCACTTGCCCAGAAATGGCCGATCCGTGTTCCACGACCGACCTACAAGCGTTTCCCGGCCAGCGTTCCGCTCCTTACCGGCCAGCGAATCCTGGATACCCTTTTCCCTATTGCCAAGGGAGGCACTGCCGCAGTTCCCGGCGGATTCGGAACAGGAAAAACCATGACACAGCACCAGATCGCCAAGTGGTCTGACGCAGATATCATCATCTACATCGGCTGTGGCGAGCGTGGAAACGAGATGACACAGGTTCTTGAGGACTTCAGCAAGCTGATCGACCCGAAATCCGGAAACCTGATGATGGACCGTACCACACTGATCGCCAACACCTCCAACATGCCGGTTGCAGCCCGTGAGGCTTCCATCTACACAGGTGTTACACTTGCGGAATATTACCGTGATATGGGTTATGATGTAGCGATCATGGCAGACTCCACATCCCGATGGGCCGAGGCTCTCCGTGAGCTTTCCGGACGTCTGGAGGAGATGCCTGCAGAGGAAGGCTTCCCTGCATATCTGGCAAGTAAGCTTTCCGCCTTCTATGAGCGCGCGGGAATGATGCAGAACCTGAACGGAACAGAGGGTTCCGTATCCATTATCGGTGCAGTTTCCCCTCAGGGCGGTGACTTCTCCGAGCCGGTCACACAGAATACCAAACGTTTTGTCCGCTGCTTCTGGGGACTGGACAAGGCTCTTGCCTATGCCCGTCACTTCCCTGCCATCCAGTGGCTGACCAGCTACAGCGAATATCTGGAGGACCTGACTCCCTGGTACAGAGAGCATGTCTCCCCGAAATTTGTTTATGACAGAAACCAGATCATGGCTATCCTCAACCAGGAAAGCTCTCTTATGGAGATCGTCAAGCTGATCGGAAGCGATGTTCTTCCGGATGATCAGAAGCTGACGCTGGAGATCGCCAGGGTTATCCGTCTGGGCTTCCTGCAGCAGAACGCTTTTCACCAGGAGGACACCAGTGTTCCTATGGAAAAGCAGTTCCTGATGATGGAAACCATCCTCTATCTCTACGAAAAGTGCCGTGCCCTTGTAAACCGTGGCATGCCGGTTTCCGTGCTGAAGGAGGATAAGATCTTTGAACGTATCATCGCCATCAAATACGAGGTTCCAAATAAAGAGCCGGAGCGTTTTGATGAATATCATAAAGATATCGACCGCTTCTACGACAATGTACTGGAAAGAAACGGTTAAAGGAGGGATCAGTTTATGGCAATCGAATATCTTGGCCTGAGTGAAATAAACGGCCCCCTTGTTGTCCTTGAGGGTGTAAAAAACGCATCTTACGAGGAGATCGTGGAATTCCACATGGAGGATGGCACTCAAAAGATCGGCCGTATCGTGGAAATCTATGAGGACAAGGCCGTTATCCAGGTTTTTGAGGGAACTGACAATATGTCCCTCGGCAATACACACACACGTCTTACCGGACATCCTATGGAGATCGGGCTTTCTCCTGAGATCCTGGGACGTACCTTTAACGGTATCGGCCAGCCCATTGACGGGCTTAGCGAGATCACACCGGAGGTCAGCCTGAACATTAACGGGCTTCCGCTGAATCCGGTAACCCGTGAATATCCACGAAACTATATCAACACCGGTATCTCCGCTATTGACGGACTGACCACACTGATCCGCGGCCAGAAGCTGCCGATCTTTTCCGGTAACGGTCTTCCACATGATAAGCTGGCTGCACAGATCGTTCAGCAGGCTTCCCTGGGAGCAGACTCCGATGAAAAATTCGCCATTGTTTTTGCGGCAATGGGTGTGAAATACGACGTAGCGGAATTCTTCCGCAGGACCTTCGAAGAAAGCGGTGCGTCCGACCACGTTGTGATGTTTTTGAACCTTGCAAACGATCCGGTTGTAGAGCGTCTTCTGACACCGAAGATCGCCCTCACTGCCGCTGAGTATCTTGCTTTTGAAAAAGGCATGCATATCCTGGTAATCCTGACCGATATCACCTCCTTCTGTGAGGCCATGCGAGAGGTTTCCTCCTCCAAGGGTGAGATCCCTTCACGAAAAGGTTATCCCGGATATCTGTACAGTGAGCTTGCAACCCTTTACGAGCGTGCGGGAATCGTCCGTGGCGGCACCGGTTCTGTAACCCAGATTCCGATCCTGACCATGCCAAACGACGACATCACACACCCGATCCCCGACCTTACCGGATATATCACAGAAGGCCAGATCGTACTGGACCGCCAGCTTCACGGTCAGGCGATCTATCCGCCGATCAATGTTCTGCCATCCCTGTCCCGTCTGATGAAGGACGGTATCGGTGAAGGCTTCACACGTGCTGATCATCAGGATGTTGCCAACCAGCTCTTCTCCTGCTACGCAAAGGTAGGCGATGCAAGAGCTCTGGCATCCGTTATCGGTGAGGATGAGCTTTCTCCGCTGGATAAGCAGTACCTTGTATTCGGAAAAGCCTTCGAGGCAGAATTTGTAGGACAGTCAGAAACAGAGAATCGAAGCATCATCGAAACTCTGGATAAGGGCTGGGAGCTTCTTGGCCTTCTTCCAAGAGAAGAGCTCGACCGTATCGATACCAAAGTTCTGGATCAGTATTACAGAGAAACCGTCCGTTAGTGAGGTGATTTTATGGATCCGAATACCTTTCCCACCAAGGGAAATCTCATACTTGCAAAAAACTCTCTGGCTCTTTCCAAACAGGGCTATGAGCTTATGGACAAAAAGCGTAATATCCTGATCCGTGAAATGATGGAGCTGATCGATCAGGCAAAGGATATCCAGTCACAGATCGATGAGACCTTCCGTACCGCTTATGCGGCTCTTCAGAAGGCAAATATGGAAATTGGAATCGCTTTCGTAGACCAGATCTCTCATACCGTTCCTGTGGAAGATTCCATCCGGATCAAAACCAGGAGTGTCATGGGAACCGAGATCCCTCTTGTGGAATATGACAAAAAAGCAGGCAACACGCCGACCTACGCCTACTACAGCACCAAGCTGTCCCTGGACGAGGCCAAGGCAGCCTTCGAGCGTGTAAAGGAGCTGTCCATCCAGCTCTCCATGATCGAAAACGCCGCCATCCGTCTTGCCACCAACATCAAAAAAACCCAGAAGCGTGCCAATGCGCTGAAAAACATCACCATCCCCAGATATGAAACTCTCACCCGAGATATCACCAATGCTCTGGAGGAAAAAGAGCGTGAAGAGTTTACACGTCTGAAGGTGATCAAACGTATGAAACAAAACAGTTAAAAAAATCCTCCGCAGATCTTTCCGGTTCTGCGGAGGATTTTTTGGTTATCCGTTATACTATTTCTTTGTTGTTACCGCTTTTGTCTTTGACCAAGAGGAATAATAGTTCTTTCCCTTTTCCTTTCTATAAGTACGTATTCTCACGTAATATTTCTTATTCTTTTTTAATTTCAGAATGTTTCTAACTGTAGTTGAATTTTTAGATATAGTGATCGTTCTGGCCCCCCGGAAACTGCTATTTTCGGCGTACTGGATCTGATATCCACTTGTCTGGGTAGCCTGCTTTTTCCATCTGACAGTAAAACCGCCTGATCTGGATGTTGCCGCTGAGATCACAGTTCCTTTCGGAAGGATCTGATAATACAGAGAAACAGCACCACTGTAATTGCCTTTAAATGTAACTCTGACTGTATATCTGCCGACATTTTTGCATCCGGCTGAATATTTCAGAGTATAAAGGGAAGAAGAAATTGTTTTATTTTTTGCATCTCCTATGACTACTCTAGGTTTCTGGACTTTTCCAGAATATACAAAACCTGTCCTTGTAAGTTTTATGGTCTTCGGATAATAAATAATGCTTTTCGATACTACTTTCTTACAGGCTGTACACTTCTTTGTTACAGAACCATTTTTCTTTACAGTTGCTTTTGTCACAACATTTGTTGTTTTTTCATGATTCTTCGAATCAATCGGCAACACTTCTGTTTTGGTCTGGTGACAATCCTGACATTCATAGCGGATGATTCCTGTGGCAGTACAGGTTGGATTGATCGTAACCGTTCCTTTATCCCATTTATGTTCTGCTTCCACCACTCCATCCGGAACCATTCCGATATTTACTTCTGTCTGAAGAGGCGGCACAGTCATCCAGTCACTCCAAGTAGTCTTATATCCTTTTTTCTCATATTTGACACGCCACCAGCCTTCCGGAACATCCCAAGCGTATTTGCCGTCACTGTTTGTATACAATGGATTCTGCTGATTGTATTCCAGTGCATCCCACACTGTTCCATATTCATCTGCGGAAGGTACATTTTTCCAAAAATTCTCACTTTCATCATATTCGATGCAGTAGGCAGTTACTGTAACATTTTCCAGTCTCTTTCCTGTGACCTGATCGTATACATAACCGCTTGGATCAATAACGAATTTTGATCTGTAGTTTTCTCCCTTAATGTTTCCTTTTCTGATATTCCAGAAAATGGAAGAAGAAGCTGTGATCGCACCCAGCAATGCGGTAAAAAGTATCGTCGGCGCAGCTGACATCGTAGCTCCGACCGCTACCGGTGATGCCATCACAAGAGGCAGCATGGTTGTCATGAGAGAAAACATTTTCTGGTCATTTTCCAGCTGATCAACCTGTTTTAACGCCTGATCCAGTTCTTCTGTGGAAGAATAGTAACCGGAGGTGAGTACATCCGACCGAAGCTGATCCATATCTTTCTCGATCTGATAATTTTTATATATCATAGAGGCAGAATTATTAACAGTGGAAAGTGCTGAGGAAGCCTGCAGCATATTCCAGTACTTGTCCATATCCGATGTATTTTCCATGGCAGTATCCAGTGCAAGTCCGATATATTTATTTCCGGATACATCTTTTACCAGCATATACCAGGTTTTCTTATCCGAATAATCCAGATTGCAGATATATTTTTCGCCGTCATTATGTCCCGGCACGATATAAGAGCATATATCATCTCCCGCCTCCAGCAGGCCTTTCCACTTTTCCACTTCTGTTCCGTTTGTTTCATCAAATATACTGATAGAAGTATCAATGGCATACTTTGAAAACTCCTCTCCAAAATCAGAAAGTACCAGACTTGCTTGGTAAAGCTCATTGGAGCTCAGGGTCACCTGCAGATTTTTTGCAGCTGCTTGCGGAAGCTTCTTCAGCAGGTTATCCCAGTTTACACTTTGACCTACCGTAACTTCCGGCGTTGGTCTATTGTATTCATAACTGATTATTCCCGGAACATAATACTGATCATTTTCATCAAAATATCCGTCTGTGACAAATCTTTTTTTCCTCTGGTCATATGCAGCCTTCAGATATTTTGTTTCGCCATTTCTGGTACTGGTCACATACAGATCTTTGATCTGATCCGCATTTTCAAAAGCAAGTTCAAAATTAAATTTCGCACCCGGGTAATAATAAACAACCGGTGTTACACCATTTGTATTCAACATGTCCCTTGTTTTGATCTGCTTATTTTCATTATATATCATGTTAAAAGTCTTCAGCACGGGCTCATCCTGATGGTAACTTACCATTATTTTTCTTGTTTCCGTATCCTGGCCATAAGAGCTGCAGACTGCTTCTATTTCATAATCCTGATAATCCGCAGGATTTTGCAGCTGCAGGCTGTCGGACCAGTAACCAGCCTTGGAAACTTTCACCTGCTTCTGTTCTTTTCCGTCGATTTTCAAAGTAACAGTACTGGAAGCCGGTGCTGCACCGGATACATCAAAAGCCTCATCCGAAACGGCCTGCGGTGCATCAATGGTAAAAACTCTGATATTTTCATTGACGATTCCTATTGTTTCTTTTGTCTTAATCCCCGTCAAACCCATCTGGGTAAAATACAGTACTGCACTGCTGGTAGTGTCCGTCTGATTTATTACTTTGACACTGTACCGAATCACACCCTCTTTCCTATTATTACGCATAGGAATCTGCAAAGTTTTTTCTCCATCATAGGTGTAATCAGTACAAAGTTCTCCATTTACTTTCAGCGTAGTTTCGTCAAACACAGCATTGGATGGCATAGTGATCTCAATCTTATCTATAGCTATATTATTTTTCTGTTCATCCTTAATCTTATATTTTACAGTCATTGCAACATAGCCATTAGCTGTCATACTGTTAAAATCGCCATAATAACTGGTTGCACTATTATCTAGAACAGAACGGTCATCCTTCCCGGACTGTCCGGCTGATACAAACGGGATTCCTTTGCTAATTGCATAAGCAGATGCATAAGAATAATAATTACAGTAAATTACAATATTGGGACAGCCTTCAAAAGCATCGTCCGCAATCTTGTTTACACTGCCCGGTATCACAACTTCTGTCAGACAGCCACAATTCTGAAATGTCTTTTTTTCGATTTCCTTCAGACTGTTTGGCAGACTAACTTTTGTGAGGGCTGTGCACCCCAAAAATGCATATTCACCCAGCTTTTCCAGCTTGTCAGGCAGTACGACTCTTATCAGTCCGGTACAGTTCCAGAAGCAGCGGTCTCCTATACCGGTAACTCCTGCTGGAAAACTGATCTCGTTTAGTTCTGTACAATCTACAAATACAGTATTTCCGATTTTCGTCAGACCTGATGGCAGTTTGATTTTTTTTAAGCTCCTACAGCCCGAGAACGCCCTATCTCCAATTTCCGTCAGTCCCGCCGGCAGTTTGATCCCAGTCAGCCCTGTACATTCTCCAAATGCGAAACTTTCGATTTTTTTCAGGCTAGATGGAAGATTGATCTCTGTAAAGTTACTGCAACAGGCAAATGTCTTTGCAGGGATGATTTCCACCCCCTCCGGTACTGTCATGCTTTTCAGCTTCACATCTCCTTCATAAACGCCTTCTCCTGTCTGCTCAAGATTTTTCGGATAATTGATCTTTTCCAGGTTCTCACAATCCTTGAAACTCCAGGAATCAAGTTCTGTGAGGCTTTCCGGTAATACAACTTCTGTCAGACCGCTGCACTGCCCAAAACCATGTTCTCCAATCCTGACAAGTCCTTCCTGCAATTCGATCTTTGTCAGACCGCTGCATCCCATAAAGGCATAATCGTCAATTTCCTTCAGACCGGACGGCATGCTAATCTCTGTAAAATTACTGCAGTTTTCAAATGCATAGGCCGGAATTTTCTCCACTCCATCCGGAATTATGATGCTTTTTAGTTTTACATCGCCCTCATAAACACCCGTTCCCATACTGGTAAGACTTTTTGGATAATTGATCTTTTCAAGATTCTTACATTCACTGAATCCCCAGTGCCCGATCTCTGTCACACTGTCCGGCACAGTAATCTCTGTCAGACCATCACAGTAAGCAAAACCGCAGCATCCTATTTTTGTAAGGCTGTCCGGGAAATGAACAGATGTAATATCACTGCCGGAAAATGCGTAATCACTAATTTCCTTTACCGTCAGTCCGTCAATGATTTCCGGAATGATAAGATCCTTTTCGACTCCGGTATATCCTGTCACGGAAACATAATTTCCATCCAGTTTTGTGTAAGTGAAATCTACCGCATTGATCTGGGTTTCAGCAGCAACTTCACTGTTATCCTCCAAAAGTACTTCCGTGTCCTGCTCTGGCAGAAGATCTTCTACATTTTCTTCCGCACCGGTGCCTGACAGTTCCTCCTCCGCCCCTTCTTCATCAGCAGGTTCTTCCGCATCAGACTGTTCTTCGTTTTCTCCGGTAATTTCCTCCTGCACCGGTTCTCCGTTACTGCTTTCCGACCCCTCTCCGGTTTCATCTTCTTCATCTTCTGGAACTTCAGTTTCATCGTCAGAGATTTCTGTGTTCTCTGCAGATTCTTCCACAGATTCAAGTATTTCTTCCTCAAGATCTTCTGAAATTTCTTCCGCGGTTTCACCCGAAAAATTTTCCGAAAAATCCTCCGCCGGAAATGTTTCTGTGGCATAGACCGGAATGCTCTGCATACTCAATGCAGTTGCCAGTGCTATTGCCATCGCCCTCCTGAAATTTTTTCTTTTCATGATCGCCCTTCCTTTCATACTTTTATATATTGTACCATATATATCCATTTTTAACATCCGTAAACTCGCTGATTATCCACATTTATTACAATATTTTTCTCCTTTTCAGGTTTTCTACACATCTGATAAGGGTATGCGGCATTGGCTGTATCACGTAATAATTCTCATTTCAGGAGTATTGCCATAGATTTTCCTATCACCTGCACTTTATTCCATCTTTACATAAAATCTCTCATTATTATCTGACTATTCTATTGTATTCTTTTAAATTATATCTTTTACGTAAAATATTTTATGGTATTTAGAATATATAAAAGTCAATAGTTTCACAGATTTTTTTCATTCGTTTTACAGATTTATCATTTTACACAAAACATATGTTTAAATTTATTTATGTAAATCAGGTCATCCACATGGTTATCCTTGTGGATAATGTGGATAAATTTGTGCATAACTTGATTATTGGCGGATTTGCGGATTTTTGTCATGTGGAAAACTTTTTGGAAAGTTTTTCACTTATCCACCATGGTTCGACAAGTTTTGTGCATATTGCCAGAACGACCTTTTCAGGGCTGATATTGCCCGTATCCGCACGCACCTGTCTAATGTTGCCAATCCTCTCCGATTTTATATCAAGCCTTTCTTTTTGCAGCTTTTTATGGTGTTTCTCCTGCGTGCGGTCTTGACATCAGCACTGTTTTTTGTTAATGTGAAAACACTAAAACAACGTGTGGATTTTTCAGTTTTGAACTTTTTTCGCCACACAATCTGTCCGATTCGAGAAGACAGATTGTGTGGCTTTTATTGTGTAAAAAACACGCTCTGTTCTCCGCACCTGATATTCTTACGATTCTGATATAAAGGGGGATTTTTCATGAACAGCACATTTATGAAGGAAAAGCCTGTCGGCCCGCTGCTGGCATCCATGGCGCTACCTATGGTCTTTTCCATGCTTGTAAACTCACTATACAACATTGTGGACAGCTTCTTCGTGGCACAGATCAGCGAGCAGGCCATGACCGCCCTGTCCCTTGTCTATCCGGTCCAGAACATGATCAACGCCGTTGCCATTGGCTTCGGGATCGGAATCAACGCCAGAGTTTCCTATCACCTTGGCGCAGGGGACAAAAAAATAGCAGATACTGCCGCAACCCATGGATTTTTTCTGTCTGTGATCCACGGGATCCTGATGACTGTGATCAGCATCGCTGTTATGCCCGTATTCCTTCAGATGTACACCCAGGATGAAACCGTGATCCGAATGGGGCTGGAGTATTCTACCATCGTTTTCCTGTTTTCCACAGTAATTGCCATCAGCCTTTTCTTCGAAAAACTTTTCCAGGCTGTAGGACGGATGAAAGTATCCATGCTCGCCCTGCTTGTGGGATGTATCAGCAACATCATCCTGGACCCGTTCCTGATCTGGGGAATCGGCTTTTTCCCGAAGCTGGGTATCCGGGGCGCAGCTCTGGCTACTGGCATCGGCCAGGTGCTCACCATTGCGGTCTATATGGTCTTTTATATCCTGAAGCCTATTCCGGTACGTGTAACGCCCAAAGCCCTGAAAACAAGCAAAGAAACGGATCTGAGCCTGTATGCCATCGGTGTTCCCGCGATCCTGAATCTGGCACTGCCATCATTCCTGATCTCTTTTCTGAATTCCGTACTGGCCGCTTACTCGGACAGTTATGTGGTGATCCTTGGCATTTATTACAAACTGCAGACCTTCCTGTATCTCCCGGCCAACGGAATCATCCAGGGAATGCGCCCGCTGATCGGCTACAACTTCGGTGCCCGTGAGATGAAGCGTGTGAAAAAAATCTTCCGGCTCACCCTGGAGTCCAGCTGTGTGATCATGCTCTTTGGAACCGTTATCTGCCTCCTGGCTTCCGGACAGCTTATGAGACTTTTCACAACTACCCCGGAAACCATTGCCGCAGGCTCCAGAGCACTGAAGATCATCAGCGCCGGCTTCCTGGTTTCCGCAGTATCCGTCACCACCTCCGGTGCCATGGAAGGCCTTGGAAAAGGAACGCAATCCCTTGTAATTTCGCTTTTCCGCTATGTGGTCGTTATCATGTCCACCGCATATCTTCTGTCCCGTTTTATGGGTCCTGATGGCGTGTGGAACGCATTCTGGATCACAGAGGCGTTTACAGCCATCGTTTCTGTCATGGTTTATCACAAAACGTTGAAAAAAGCCTGAGAATGCAAATGTCCGGCCCACCGGCCTGTTTGCAGCCACCTGCAGGTTCACATCCCGAAAGCACAAAAAGCTTCGATCCACTCTCTGAGCACATCGCTCATCGATGAGAGTTAGATCGAAGCTTTCTTTTTTAACTAAATCCGGAAAATCCCATGAGTGATCGCTGATATCCTCTTGGCTCAAACGGATATCCGTGATCTGCGTTCATTTAATTCGCGGAAATTTCCTCTGTATCTCTTACAGCAGTCCCTTCTCACGGATCAGCTTTAAAGCGCCTTCATCGGCCACTACCGTCACATCCGGGTGAAGCTGCAGGATAGATGCCGGCACGTTGGGCGTGATCGGTCCATAGAGAGATTTGTAAAGAGCATCTGCCTTTGCCTCTCCGGTAGCGACCAGAAGGATTTTCTTTGCAGTCATGATGTTTTTGATACCCATGGTATATGCCTGCTTCGGCACATCATCCATAGTCTCAAAGAATCTTGCATTTGCCTTGATGGTGCTCTCCGTAAGGTCTACGCAGTGAGTCTCCTTCTCAAATGCTGCACCCGGCTCGTTGAAGCCGATGTGGCCATTTCCGCCGATTCCAAGCAGCTGCATATCGATACCACCCACGCTGCGGATGATCTCATTGTAATCCGCGCAGGCTTTCTCACTGTCCTCTTCCAGTCCGTTTGGCACATAGGTTCTTGCCTTATCGATATTTACATGATCAAACAGATTTGTGTTCATAAAATAACGATAGCTCTGATCGTTATCTCCGGAAAGTCCTTTGTATTCATCAAGATTTACGGATGTGATCTGCGAAAAGTCCAGATCTCCTTTTTTGTACCACTCGATCAGCTGCTTGTACATTCCCACCGGTGTGGAGCCTGTAGCAAGTCCGAGAACAGCATTTGGCTTCATGATGATCTGTGCAGACATGATGTTTGCCGCTTTTCTGCTTACGTCATAGTAATCTTTTCCTGTATAAATGATCATAATCTTTTTCCTTCTGCCACTCAAAATGTGATCAAACATACTCACATCGAGATAATGCGGATTCTCACGAATACCGCTTACTGTTTCTTTGTGTATGCTTTTGAGTAACCGGAGTTATCTCTACTCACAGATCCTAAGTACACTCCACAGTCGTTAATTCCCGAAATAGCCTTCGGTACATACTTACGTTTGCGGGATCATGCAACTTCGTAAGTCTCTGCATCTCTCAGATTCAGTGCTGCATTGAGATCTCTGTCCTCAATATATCCACATGTACATCTGTAGATCCTGTCTGAAAGTTTCAGATCTTTTTTAATACAGCTGCAGCAGTGGCAGATCCTGGAAGATGGATACCATCGGTCAACTACCCTCAGTTCGATTCCATATTCAGCACATTTTGTTTTCAATTTTGTCCGGAATTCATAGAATTTCTGGGACGCAACTGCTTTTGAGAGATGCCGGTTCTTCATCATCCCGGATATGTTCAGATCCTCAATCGTTATATGAGACGGCTTGGTTTTCACGATCTCAGATATTACCTTGTTGATATGATCTGTACGGATATTTTCTATCCGATGATGAAGTTTCTGTACTTTAAGCTTTTGTTTGCATATATTTGCTCTTTGAGTGGTCTCTCCTTTCTTTAAGTTCTCATATTTACGGGAAAGCTTTCGCTGTGCCCGTCTTAATTGTTTCTCAAGTTTTCTAATCCGTGCTGTTTTATTGATATTTCTGTATACAGTTCCATTTGACACAACTGCAAAGTCTTTCAGCCCCAGATCAATTCCGATCCCATCAGTGAAATTTCCATCTGCTTCCGGAGCAGGTATATCGACAAGTGCAGACACATAATATCTGCCTGCTTTCATGGAAACTGCCCCGCTTCGGATCACATATCCATCCTTAGAGGTCGGAATGTAACCTTTTTCTTTCAGCCTTACCCAGCCAAGTGTTGGGATCTTGATCCTGTGACGTTCACAGAGACAGTCTTTGGGATTATTCTTTACAAAATACATTTTTACATCAGATCTTCCTTTTTTCTTATATCTCGGGAAACTACTCTGATGATGAAAAAATCTTGAAAAAGCGGTACAGGCATTTTCGATAGCATTCTTTACCGATTTGGAACTGACTTCTCTGATCCAGAAATATTCCGGATGCCTTGGAAGGTATTCATTGTTCAGCCATACACTGAACGACTTGCCGCTCATAAATCTTTCACCGGCATCATAACGTTCTTTATTATGAAACAGGTAGAAATTATAAATATATCTGCATGTGCCGATTGTCTTATGTATTTTGATCTTCTGCTCTTCTGTAGGATTGATCTCTGTCTTGAAGCTCTTCAGCAATCTCCTCATCCTTTTCTATCTGTTTTTTATACTTACAAAGTCCATATAATCTACAGGAAAACACATGAAGGATGGAAATAATATCCTGTACAAGTTCTTCCTGTGGTGACAGTTCTTCATTGTTCACCACCAGTATCGTTGTGTGGAATTTCATGCAGAATCTTTCAAACCAGTCGTATCCAAAACGGATAAATCTGTCTTTATGCGTGATCACTATGGTTTTGACCTTCTGCTCCATGACTTCGTCCAGTAATCCATTCCATTTCTTGCGGTTATAATTAAGTCCGCTTCCATAGTCTTCAATGCACTGGTCTACGATCATTCCTCTGGCATTACAGAACTGACGCAGAAATGCTGTCTGATTTTGAAGATCATCCCTTTGGTTTTTGGTAGATACTCTTGCATAAATAACAACTTTTCGTTTATCATGTTCTATATTTATACCTTTAAATTGAAGATACTGGTCATATGTGTAATAACGCCTGTCTGTTGGAGTTCGGTTTGCTTTTAAGATTCCCTCTCTGTCCCATCTCTGAAGCGTTTTTACAGAAACACCTAATAATTCAGAAAAATCTTTTGGTTTATAATTTGTGATATTTGATGTGTCCATAATATACCTCCATAAGTATATTTAAACACATTTAATATCTTTTTACAATATATTTAGTTACTTATATCATCCTCCTTATGGTAAAAAAGAACAACCGGATAACTGAGATTCGCATATCTCCTGCTTTTCCTGTTGTTCTTTTTTATTATTGATTAGTTGTAACTATTCAGAAGGTAGTATCCCGCGAGGCGTTTTGGCACGTTTTTTGTCAAAATCCCGAGACATATAAGGCAAAATGCCATCACCGAAGGTGATTTGGAATGCATTTTGACTCGTAACTGTGAGGGTACTGAACAGTTACGATTAGTTTTTTACTCAGCCATCTCTACTTCGAGAACATAGTCTACCGGGTCCGGAAGTACCGGGTCAGGTCCCAGATCAACGAATGCGATATCCGGGTAATCGCTGTGCATCCATGCGTTGGAGATCGGCACCTCATGTCCGTCATCCAGCGCACGCACCTTCACGATCTTATCCTTATCAAATCCCAGAAGCGGAAGTGGTCCCAGTGTATTCTCATAAATATGCACATAGTATTTGTTTCCGTTTCTGGTGATACGTCCGTAATCCGGCTTCGGAATATTTTCAGCCGGTACACAGCCGTAGATACTGTCATGATTCTTATCCATCCAGCGGCCGATCTCAGCCAGGATCGCAGAAGATTCCTTCGGGAATTTACCTTTGGCATCCGGTCCTACGTTCAGGATCATATTTCCACCCTTGGAAACACACTCTACCAGCTTCTTGATCAGCATGGAAGCCGGTTTGTAATAATGATCGTTTGCACAGTATCCCCAGTTGTTGTTCATGGTGAAGCATGCTTCCCAGACCATCGGATTGCCTTCCTTATCGCAGATTCCTTCCGGCGGGATGATCTGCTCAGGGCTTACGAAATCGCCATGGTACGGTGTCGGATCACACTCATACAGGGATCCTCTTCCCTCTCCACTGGCTTCCAGACGGTTATCGATGATAACCTGCGGCTGTAAGCTGCGCACCATGTTGATCAGCTTGGTTGCGCCCCACTTTTCCCCTCTCATATCGTCGTAGGAGAAATCAAACCAGATGATATCGATCTGTCCGTAGTTTGTACAGATCTCTTCTACCTGATTATACAGATATTCTGTATAACGTGAGAAATCACGGTTCTCATTTCCGCACTCTTTGTGGTTTCTCATTGGATGGATACGATCTCCGTAATGTGGATAATCCGGATGATGCCAGTCAAGCAGTGTGAAATAGATTCCAACCTTAAGGCCTTCCTCACGAAGTGCCTCTACATACTCCTTGATCAGGTCTCTTCCTGCCGGTGTGTTTGTTACCTTGTAATCTGTGTATTTACTGTCAAATAAGCAGAAGCCGTCGTGATGCTTCGCTGTCAGGACTACATATTTCATACCTGCAGCCTTGGCCTCTTTTGCCCACTGCTTCGGATTGTAGTCTCTTGCATCAAATTCTTTCATAAACGGAAGATATTCTTCCTCGGGTATTTCCTCTACGCTTCGCACCCACTCGCCTCTTGCAGGGATAGAATATAATCCCCAGTGGATAAACATTCCAAAACGGGCATCCTGGTACCACTCCATACGTTTTTCATATTCTTTTCTGTCAAACTGATACATTATTTTTTCCTCCTGTTTAGATTAAAAGCATCAGCCTTTGATAGCTCCGGAAAGCATACCTTTTTCAATCTGTTTATGGAACACGATGTAAATGATAAGCATCGGAATTACGGACATTACTACATATGCAAACTGACTTCCGATCTCCTGTGTATGTGCGGAAGAGAAGTTCAGCATCGCACGTGAAACTGTGAAATATTTGGTATCTGTCATCAGGATCATGGAGAATACAAGTTCACTGTATCCATAGATGAATACGAAGATCGCCTCTGTTGCGATGATCGGCTTGCAGACAGGGAAAAGGATCTTCCACAGCAGCTGCCAGTTGTTACATCCATCAATGATCGCCGCCTCATCCAGGTTCCTGGAGATTCCATCCATGAATCCTGTATAAAGGAATATCGCCTGGGACATACCAAACGCAACATAGATCAGGATCAGGAAGAACAGGTTGTTCTTTGCATTTAATGCTGTTGCAATGTTGTTGATCGGGATCAGTGTACAGTGAACCGGAACCATTACTCCGATCATGAAGAATACATATACCCATTTCAGGAATTTGTAATCTTTTCTTGATAAGATGTATGCTGCCATCATTCCGACTACAGTATTAAATACAGTTGTCAGAGTCGCTACAACCAGGGAGTTCTTGATGGTATTCAATGCATCCGCTGTTTTGTTTGCGCTGATATAGTTCTGGAGCATAATCTTCTTAGGGAAGCTTAACAGGTTCAGGTAAATCTCTGAGTTTGTTTTGAAGGAAGCCATTACGGTCACTACTACCGGAAACAGTGTAACAACTGTCCACAGGATCGCGATAACGTACAGCGCTATCTTTCCTCCATGCATTTTCTGTTTATTAGCTGTTTTTTCCATATCGTCTCTTCTCCTTCCGCCTACATTGCAAGATCTTTATCTTCACGGAACAAATGATTGGTTATAAGACTCAGTGCAACACCCAGCACTAACAGAATAACACCGTATGCACTGCTTCGTCCGAACAGCTTATAGGAGAATCCCTGTGTATAAAGCATGATTGAAGGCGTGGAGCTGATATCGTTCGGGCCTCCTCTTGTCATCGCCCAGATAATATCGAATACTTTCAGACATCCTGTGATACACAAAATAGAGAATACCTTGAAGGAGTTTTTCATCAGAGGCAGGGTAATGTAACGAACTCTCTGCCATCCGGTAGCTCCATCCAGTGCTGCTGCCTCATTTAACTCATCCGGGATCGCTACCAGACCAGCTGCAAAGATCAGCATGTTATATCCGGCATACATCCACTCATTTACCAGGATAACGATCCAGACGTTTACAGTCTTTATCGTCAGCACATCAGGGATCGCACCATGAAGGCCGAAAATATTTTCAATGGTATTAAAGATACCAAAGTTCGGATTTAACATAAATGTCCACATCAGGGCTACTGCTGTTGTTCCTAACATATTCGGAAGGAAGTAGCAGGTTCTGAAGAATCCGGTTCCCTTGATCTTTGTAGTTACCAGCATTGCGAGACCAAATGAAAGCGGCATCAGGATAACGAAACCACCGATCATAAAGTACACACTGTTGAGCATTGCATTCCAGAACAGATTATCTGAAAAAATCTTCTGATAGTTCTCAAGTCCTACCCATTGCTTTGCCGCACCAAACATACCGTTCCATTTACGGAATGATAAGCCTACGGTATCAAAAACAGGGTAGATGACAAAAATAACAGTTATTAAAATTGCCGGAAGAAGGAACGCTAAAGAAAGCGCAAGATCTTTTTTGTCCAGCTTCTGTTTTACCTTTGGTACAGATTTACCTGCCATATGTATACCTCCGTAATGAACAAGGGGAAGCAGATGATGCTTCCCCCTGTTTCTCTTATCCACACATCATGCGTTCAGTCAAAATTCTCTTTATTCGTAAGCAGACATTTTATCAACGATATCGTCTCCAACTTCCTGTGCACTTGCACCTGTTGCTAATGCCTGAAGAGAATTACGGATTGTATCCATAGCTGCTGTGTTTGTATCATATGTCGGAATCTCAAGTTTAGACTCTGTATTCTCAGCCATGATCGCATTTACATCGTCAAGCAGATAGTTACCTGTATCAATCGTAACCTTCTCAGCATATGTTGTCGGGCTGGATTTGCACATTTCGTTGATGGAATCTACACTTGTAAGGTATTTGATGAATTTAACAGTTGCTGCGATTTCCTCATCGCTCTTGTTTAATGTAGTGATGTAGTATGTATCAGAACCGCCGCCCATCTCTACAGTCTTGTTTGCTTCGTCGATATAAGGAATTCTTGTAACACCGATCTTCTGAGCATCGAAGAGAGTTGTATCGGAGTCATTCTGGAAGTTACCGCAGTTCCATGTTCCGTCAACTGTGAATGCAGCTTTTCCTGCCTCAAACATATTTCTCTCTGTGTTGAAGTCTGTGCTGAGGATTCCGTCTCCCCAGTATCCTGCATCGATCATATCTTTCATCTTCTGATAGATTGCAACCATCTTCTCGCCGTTGTAAGCTTCTTTATCGCTTGCAAGATCATCTGCGATGCTTGTTCCGTAAGCTTTCAGAGCAAGAGCACTCATCAGATGCTCGAAGTGATAGTTATCTTTGTCAGAGTAGTTGAATGGCTGGATTCCTGCATCTTTTAATTTCGCGCAGGCATCAACAAGATCATCCCAGGACTCCGGAACATCTACGCCAACCTGATCAAGGTAATCTTTGTTGTAGTAGAGGCAGAGCTGATAAGCGGACCACGGAATACCATAGGTTCCTTCAATGCCGTCAAACTGTGTTGTCTCCCATGCAAAATCCTGAACTCCCTCTTTCCATTCCGGATACTGTTCAAAGTATGGTGTCAGATCCAGTATATATCCTGCATCTACATACTCTCTTGTACGGCTTCCGCCATACTGAAGGAATGCGTTCGGTACATTACCGGAAGCGAAATCTGTTGTAAGCTTCTCTTCGTAATCAGACTCTGTAGAAATACTCTCATCTGTTACATGGATCTTTCCTTCGTTCTCTTTATTGAACTCTTCAAGTGCTTTGTAATACCATTTAGCCTGTCCGTCTGTATCAGATCCGTTGTTAAATCTGAATGCTACACGAAGCTCAACGTTTTCAAAATCCATATTGTCTACATCGTAGTTTGTGTCACCCTTTGCAAATACGGCGCTTCCTGTTACGCCTACTGTTGACATTGCTGTTACACCGGCGAGACACAGTGTTGCAACTTTTTTCATTCGTTTCTTCATGAATAAATCCTCCCTTGATATGATTTTTTATTATATAGTTTTCCCATTGATGTTCATAAATTGATCAATCGATGATCGCCTCAAAGATCGGCTCTTCTTCCTCAAGCTCCAGGCATACACAGTAGTTCTTTGCCCCCTGAAGCTTCTCCGGAAGCTCTACCTCTATCATCGAGTTTCCTTCACAGCACTTTAATGCGCGGCACGGAAGCTTTTCTCCTGTGCTTACCACATATGCACCCTTTAACTGATTACCGATGTTCAGCAGTTCAACTCGATATCTCGGTGCAAGTACGTGTACGTAAAGCTTATGTGGTCTCTTTGTAAATTCAATGCTCGGAATCTCATACGGATAGATACCAACATTCTTGGTTCCGTAAATTGCTTCCGCATTCTCAGTCACGTATTTACCAACCTCATTCATAACCTCGACACAAGCTTCCGGAACAGTTCCGTCTGCCATTGGTCCTACGTTCAGCAGGTAATTTCCGCCTCTGCCGACGATCTTGAGAAGAAGGTTCAGGATATCATCCGGATTCTTCCAGTTTGTATCGTATTTATTATAACCCCATGTATCATTTACAGTTGCCGGTACTTCCCAGTCACCGTCGTATGGAAGACGTGGGATAAAGTTATCACCGGTGGTCATGTAATCGCCCTTCTGGTGTCCGATACGTCCGCTGATGATGCAGTCAGGCTTAATACCCTTAACCCAGTCTCTTAATTCCTGAGCTTCGTCTGCGGTCATTCCCATCGGAGTATCAAACCAGATCAGGGAAATATTATCGTAGTTCTCAAGAAGCTCTTTTAACTGCGGCTTGCATTTCTCATCGAAGTATGTACGGAATTCCGGCTTCCATTCGTTCTTGTCTTCGTAATCCTTCTTATAGGCATTGTCATCATCCCAGTCCTGAGCCTGTGAATAATAGATACCCATTGTCATGTCATATTTCTTACAAGCATCGGAAAGCTCTCTTAAGATATCTCTTCCTGCAGCCTTCACTACATTAAAATCACTGACCTTGGAATCGTACATTGCGAATCCCTCGTGATGCTTGGAAGTAAGAACGATATATTTAACACCCCACTGCTCTTTCGCTCTTTTCACAAACATGTCCGCGTCAAATTTGTCCGGATGGAACTCATCTTTCAGCTTTCTGTAATCTTCCTTGTCAATGTTGAGATTGTTCTCGATCCACTCTGCGATACAGTCTGTCTTGGTGACCTCGCCGGTCTTCGGATCTTTCCATTCTCCTGCAAGGATGGAATAAAGTCCCCAATGGATGAATAATCCGTATTTGGCATCTTTATACCACTGCTGCTTTGTGTCTGCCATAACCTTCTCCTTATTTCGTATAGCTGATTTTCTTGTTGCGTAAAACGTTTCGTTTTTTGTTAAGACTAACTTACCGCATCCGAAGCAGCTTTTCAAGTAAAATCATAGGGTAAAAATCATTTTTCCTATTTTTTACAATTATTCCGTCTTGTTTTTGTGTACTTTTTCGTATCAGGTTTTGTTAAACGTTTCATTTTTATCAATTTTATGTACAATACGCTCGTTTTTTCTGATACTTTATGTGTAAAAAACGCCTTGTGTATTGAGGCATTTTCTTTTTCATGATATAATATGAAAATACTATATTATCTGTAAATGCATCAGAACCGGAGGCTTTACATGAACGTTACGATCAATGATATCGCCCGTGCGACAGGCCTGTCCACCGCAACGATCTCCAAATATATAAACCACAAAAAAATACGGGAAGAAAATCGTATCCTTATAGAAAAGGCAATTCAGGAGCTTGGATATACCCCAAACCGGAATGCCCAGCTTCTCCGTGCCAAAAACACACATACCATCGGTATCCTGATCTCAGATCTTGGTAATTATTTCTGGGGCGAGCTTGTCAACTCCATTATCAAGCATTTCACGGATCATGGTTATACAGTTATTGTCTGTTCTTTCTTTTTTGAACATCAGAAGGAAATCGATACGATACAGGATATTATCTCCCAGCACTTTGACGGAGTTATCATGCTCCCAGCCTGCTGGCATGATGACCTGTACCAGCTTTTACAGAATGCCGGCATACCGGTTGTAATGCTCGATCAGATTCCTGCTTCCATGAGACATTTTCCTGTAGACTGTGTTATTTCTGATAATTACAGAGGCGGTGCACTGCTGGCAGAGCACCTTTTGGAAAAAGGTCACACAAAGGTCTGGATTATGGAACAGTATCTGGACTCCTACACCATCGAGCAGCGGATCCAGGGCTTTGTGGATGTATATCAGAAAAATGGCATTGACCTTCTGAAACAGCAGGATTCTTTTCCCCCTGTTTCTTTTGCTTCCACTGCAGAAACGATCATCCAGAGCAGCCTGCATTTACAGAAGCTTATTGATTCTTCCGATCCCCCTACTGCTGTTTTTTTTGACTGCTATCTCTCCGCAATGGGTGGTTTAAGCGCTGCCAGCCAGGCACGGATTTCCGTTCCTCAGGATATTTCCTTTGTGTGCTTTGATGATGATCCGCTTTTCAAGACCATGAGCGCGACTATGACCTGCGTCTCACAGGATCTGACAAGCATGGGGAAACATGCTGTGGAATTACTTTTAAAAAGGATCCATGGAGACTATACGGATTTTCCAAAAATAGACATGCTGGATGTTGTATTCCACCCGCGGCGCTCCGTAAAAGACCTGTCCGAACACAACAGTACAGCATCCGGAAAGGATTGATTTATGAGTGCAACCATCAAGGACATTGCCAGAGAAACCGGTCTGGCACTGGCCACCATTTCAAAATATATCAACGGCGGAACTGTACGGCCGCAAAACAAAAAGCAGATCGACGAAGCGATCCGGAAACTGAATTACGTTCCACGAAATACGGCCCGGGGACTTCGTTCCTCCAAGACTTACCGTATCGGTCTGGTATCCGGTCCTCCCAATAATCCGCATAATGCTTTTCTTCTGAGCAAAATAGAAAACACCATGCGCGCTCACGGTTATTCTCTCACATTTATGAGCGGCGACAAATATAAGGATCATGTCAATAAATTCGTCCCTCACATGCTTCGCTCCGGGATCGACGGTCTTATCATTTCTTCGTTCTGTCTGAGCAAGGACATCTGTTCCGCCGTGGAGCATACCAAGATCCCTGTTGTGGAGCTGGAAGAACACAGCCATTTCCACCGTACAGACTGTGTACAGACCAGCTGTACCTCCGGAGCCTATGAGATCGTGGAGCATCTGATAAAAATGGGGCATCAGAAGATCGCCCTTGTCAACGGTTCCCCTGCATCCTATACTGCATGTGAACGAAAAAAAGGCTATCTCCGGGCACTGGAAGACTACGATATTCCTGTTAATCCCGATTATATCATCGCTGAAAATTACGCAAACGACTTTGGATATCAGGCAATGCAGAAATTATGGAATCTTCCGGAACGTCCGACTGCCGTATTTTCTGCGAACTATACACTATGCCTCGGTATTTATGAAGCGATCTACAGCCTTGGCATCCGGATCCCGGAAGACCTGTCTGTTGTCTCCTTTGATGATTTTGAACTGTCTATGCTGCTTTCTCCTCAGCTGACCGCTGTCCGTCAGCCGCTGACCGGTCTGGCAGAGCAGGCCTGTGATCTGCTGCTTCGCAGAATGAACGGAGACTACAGTGATTTTCCAAGAACGATACGCCTGAAGCCGGAATGCATTTACCGGGATTCTGTGCGTGATCTCTTTTCTGATGCTAAGTAATGCAAAGCAACTTTTATTACGACAATTTCGGGAAGCACAACAGGCATTTTCATTCCGATCTGCCCGCATATTCTGAGCATCTGAACCACTGCAATAATTTCACAGCTTTTACAGGAGGCACAGACCGTCACCGACACAGTCGATGATACGGCCTGTGTTCCTTCTGTATATATCCGTTATATCTGTCACAGCAGTCTCAGCAGCATATCTCCGGTTCCCACATTGTATCCGCTGGTTGCATAGATCCCATTCAGGCTTCCGTTTGTCACAATGATCAGCGGAAGCTTATCCGGATCTACGTACATTCTTCTTCCCAGTGTATTGATGATCTCTGAAAAATCATCATATAAGATCTGAACATTTCCAAGCTTGCCCAGTGCTCTTGAAAGGGTAGGGGTCTCCAGCGCTTTTTGCTTTTTACTACAAAAATGATCCTATTCGCATATCGGGAAAAAGCTTCTTCCTGCTCCATCATCTCATTTAAGATATGCTCCGTCGGTTCTTTCTCCTCTTCCAGAAACGCCAGGATATGCTTCCCATCTGCCGTCAGTTCTGATGCCTTCACGGTGCTTCCATCCTCTTTTCTGAGAGTAAATTCCGGTATGGAGATATTCTCCAGCATGTCTTCCAGGTTTGCATTCCGAAATGCCAGCTCCACCCTCTTCATTTCTCCGATCTGAACCTCAAAATAATACTCCGCTGCAAATATATTTCCATTTGGCAGTCTGTTTGAGGTAAGGATCCTGTAATTTCCCGCTTCCAGCGGCAGCTTCATCACCTGATCTCTGAAATTTTCGGCTTCCAGCTTTCGTGTGATATATTTTCCGGCTTCCAGTTTTGCGATGCTCCAGTTCTGGAAATATTTCCACTGTGTATCCGCACTTGCCTTCAGAAGGATCGATGCCTTTTTCTCCGTTTCCGCAGATACCGGGATGAATTTTCCGTTTTTCATATACTCCATGGAACGGTCATGAGGGTTCAGGCGTGCCGGAATCCCCAGTGTTCTCGCCATTGCCACAAAAAGGATCTTCTTTGACAGAAGGCTTCCTGTTCCCGTTTTCAGACATCCGGACGGCGTGGTGATCACACTGCTGCGTTCTTTCTCCGGGCTGGAAACGATCTTATCCTCAATCCACTTCCAGATCTTCGCCGGTTCCTTTTGCAGCATATTTTTTTCTTCTTCCGACAGCTGCTCAAGGATCGCTTTTCTGTATTTCTGCAAAACTTCATCGTCAACTCTCGGGTTCAGTACATATGGTACAAAAATATCTGCATCCATGTTTTTTTCATACGGTAATGCAGATTTCAGATGCTCCTCCAGAACCTGGCTGATACAGTCTGTTCTGTCTTTCTCTGTGAGGACTTCAAGGAGTTTTTTTCTCATTGAAGAATCTCCGATTTCTTTTTCCAGGAATTTCCGGTACTCCGGATTGCTCAGGTTTCTTACCTTCTGTTCCCTGTAAGCGTTTGCCTCTGCCAGACGTCTGCTGCCTCTTTCCTTCTGCTCCGGTGTTGGCATATCTTTATTTACAGGTGCATCATGAGGTGCGATCATATCGATCTCCGTCCACTCCTCATAAAAAATACCCTTTTCCTTTCCTACGGGCATCAGACAGATCTCACAGCAGTCCTCTGTTTTTGTATCCATGCTGTTTTCTGCATGCAGCCATTCTCCATCTGCATACATCCTTGCAGAAATATGGATACTTCCAAGTCCTGTTGTCAGGCAGACTTTTCCCAGACTGTCGGTTTTCAGTTCTGCGATCGGGGCATATTCCGAATAATTCAGCACCTCAAAAGAAACTTCTGCACCTTCTGCAGGTTTTCCATGTGAATCCTTTACAGACACAGTGATCTCTTTTGTCAGCGCATATCGTTTCAGCTCGTTGAGCATAGTCACCATACCGTCTTTGCCGATCACTTCTCCCTCCGGGATCATGGTATCAAAAACTCTTGAATGGACCATCATGGCCCTTGAGGAAGCGTTGGTAAACCATCCCTTATTCAGGATCTCCTCCGGCTCACAGGCTCCCAGAAAATACCAGCTTCCATCGCACCAGATTTCCACCCAGGCATGATTGTCATCACAATGAGACCACTTTGGTGCATATACCTGACGGGCAGGTACACCAACACTTCTCAGTGCATTAACGGTAAATACAGATTCCTCTCCGCATCTTCCGTTTCCTCTGCGGTATACGGCAAGTGCAGACAGGGTACGATCATCTGTACAATGATAGGTAGCCTCCTGTGCACACCAGTAGTTCACCTCCAGGGCAGCTTCCCGGAAGCTCATTCCCTCAGTTCTCTCTCCGATCTCCCTGCGGAAAAATGTACGGCAGGGTGCGATCTCCTCCTCATTTACTCTGTGAAACAGCACATAATTCAAAAAGATTTCCTCCGGCAGCTCTGCCACCCTGGAGTTTTCCTTCCATAAATATACGCCATTCTCCGCATAATCCAGAAATACTTCAAACGCGTAATTTCCGATATCACTGTATGGCATGAACGCATATAAATATTTGCACGCCAGAGCCACTTCATCTGTGCATTCCGCAAGCTTTTTATCAATCTCCGCAAAAGCCTGCGGTAACCCCATCACCTGCTCCCGATATTTTTTTTCGATCCGATCACGGTTTTCTTTCAGAAAAATCTTCCCCTCAGCCATTATAATTCCTCCAGAACTTTCTTTGCAGCACGAACATTTTCAATATCTGTACGCCATATCTCATATTCACTGAATGTCGGAAGTCCCATATTGACACCTTCCTTGCGAAACTGCATCGCACTGTCCGTTACAACCTTGCCGCTCATATGATAAGCCTTGATCCCGGTAAGGGGATAAAGCTGGCGGATCACTTCCGCACCGACGCCACTCCCCGCCTGGATGGTGATACGTCCCTGACTCCTGGTTTCCAGTTCCTTCAGAAGCTCCGCACCCTGAAGGCAGGTATTCTTCTGTCCGGAGGTAAGGATCGTATCGATTCCCAGCGAAATTGCCTGTTCCATAGCCTCGATCGGATCTGCGCACACATCAAAAGCCCTGTGCAGCGTAACAGACATATCTCCCGCCGCATCCATCAGCTCTTTCATCTGTTCCATATTCAAGGTGCCATCCGGTTTCAGGATACCTACCACGACACCCTCCGCTCCCATTTTGCGGAAATCCTTTACTGCATTCCTTATCATGGAAAATTCCGCATCTGTATAACAGAAATCTCCAAACCGCGGACGGATCAGCGCATGGATCCGGATATCCGAACGCTTCCTTATTTCCTCAAAAAGCCATGGGCAGGGAGTTGTTCCCCCGATGATCAGATTGCTGCAAAGCTCCAATCTGTCCGCACCACCCTCGGCTGCTGCCATGGCGGATTCCACAGAATCCACACAGGTTTCCAGAATATAGTCTTTCATGTAAAAATCCCCCTTTATTACTGTCTGCTCAGAGTAATTTCACTCCGGTATTCCTCAGTATGTTCACAATGGTATCATCCGGAAATTCATCGGTAATGATCCCGCTGATATCATCAAAATGTGTATATTTATAAGATTCGTTAAAATAAAACTTCTCTCTCTCCATAACCACATATTTATGTCTGCTGCTCTGCACTGCCGCCTTCTTGGTCAATCCATCCTCCACTCCGGATGTAGTAACTGCAAAATCTGTCATATCCACGCCACAGCTTCCCAAAAATGCCCGGTCAAAGCTGTACTGCTTGATCACCTCAATGGCCGCAGCTCCCATAAATCCGTTCACCGAACGGTACATAGTTCCCCCTGTGCCTATGGCCGTGATGGACGGATTCGCAGCAAGGATCTGCAGGATATCGATCATATTGCTGACAACCACAACATGTATACCCGACGAAGCGATAAGCCTTGCCAGCTCTATATTTGTAGTGGAAACATCCAGAAAGATCGTTTCGTTATTTTTGATCAGCTTGAAGGCTTTCGCAGCGATCACTTTCTTCTTATCAAGATTGTACATACGCCTGTCTACTACGTTTCTCTCCAGAGGATACTCCTGTGACAGGATCGCTCCGCCGTAAGTCCTCTTTAATCTGCCTGCATTTTCAAGGATCTTGAGATCCTTGCGGATACAGTCCTCCGTAACCTGAAACATCTCGCTTAATTCTTTGACCCTGACTTTTCCTTTTTCGCGGAGACATTTCTCTATTGCATTCTGTCGTTCTTCTGTAAACATGGTCCTATCTCCTCATTCCTGATTTTTCTGTGATAAAAGTTCCAGAAATCAATACTCCGCAAAACAATATCCGGCGCATTGATCCCTGGAAAGCCTGTGATTTCAGTATAACAGTTTGATATCTTACTGTCAATTATTTTGTATTATTTTTTATTGTTTTATCGTATTTTGATCAAATCAAGTAATTCCACTGGTTCAATTGCGAACCTCCGCTTGCCCCCTGTTCCGGGAATCCCTTACAAAGCTGCAAATATCCCCCTGACTCAAAGCCACATGTTCCCTTGCGGAATTATAAAGGTCAATAAACATTGAAAATATTGAATAACTTATGAGGACTTGTCTGTACTCTTCCCGAAACAGACAAGTCCCCACAGTTCCATAACAAATATCCAGTTATGAGCAGATAAAATCAGATTTTTACTATCTGCACATATATTCATCCAGCTCTCCGATAAATTTCTCCGGCATCTTTCTCTCAAACGGGAAAACCTCCGCATTCCCAAGCGCATCCGCAATACATCCCAGAAGGATCGCACTTCTCTCCAGCGACCAGGCAGACAGCAGATCAATAGTATCATAACGGGTATGCATGCCAAAACCATCCCGGTTCAGAGTCATGGCCGGAATTCCCTTCCATGCAAAAGAATTGGAATCACTTCCCCAGATCTGATTCTTCACAGACGCTCCGATCCCTGCTCCGTCCGCGATCTCAAGAAGCTTATCACAAACAGAAGCCTCTCCCGTCACTCCCAGAACATTTCCTCCGATCAGCTGCCCGGCCAGATCTACATTCATATTAAAACGATGCGCTCCAAGCTCACTCTCATGAACTCTGATATAATCCCGGCTGCCCAGCAAACCCTTCTCCTCAGCACCAAACCACACAAATTCCATAGTCCTGCGCGGTCTATACTGCTGAAAATATCTGCAAAGCTCCATGATGATCGCTGCCCCAGCCATATTATCATAGGCCCCCGGTCCCTCCGGCACCGAATCATAATGCGCCGTAATCGTCAAGATCTCATCTTTCTTATCCGTACCTTCGATCCTCGCCACTACATTACGGGATCTGCACGCCGTCACATCCTGTTCCACAACCAGGCACACCTCAGACGCACCCTCCGTCACCAGCTCCACTGCATCCTTATAATGAAGATTCGCCCCCGGAATCCTGCCACTATATTTTTCCTGCATCTCGTGAATATCCTCTGCAGACTCCGACAATCCTTCTATCACTTCTGCTGCATCCCCCGGAAAGATCATCGGCAGGCTGCGCTGACAGGGAACCCTGTCCACTCCTTCATCCAGCGGAGAACCCTCCACACTGATAAAACCAACAGCTCCGGCGCTCACCAGTCTCTGATACACATCACCACTCACCCGGCCATTCACCATAACGATCTTGCCCTTCGCCCGGGAAAGACTGACAGCATCCCCATTCTCCACATACAAAAAATCCGCTTTCAGACCTTCTGCCCCAGTATTTCCACATCTTCCATACCCGGTCACCACATACTCCTTCTGATAAGGCTCCACAATCTTAAGCACCGCTCTGTTGATCCGAAAACCCCAAAAATCAAACTCCTCCATCCGATTCTTCACTCCGAAGCTGTCCAAAGTATCCCGGATCATCTTCGCCGCCTTCACTTCCCCCGCAGTACCCGCTTCTCTGACAAAATCAAACCCGGCCAGAAACTCCATCTGCCGCCTGCCACTGATTTCCTTCGTATTCATACCCCCACAACCTTTCTGAATTTTTTCCGAGTCCCCACCCACTGCTTATTGCTTTTCGCAACCCGCAGGAGACTTACTTGATTCGGTTAAATTATACACTATTTTTCTGCAAAAAAACTGCCTGCAGCTATTTTTCAGCCTACCCGGCCAAAAAATCTCCGCAGACAGTTTATATTTCATATCAGTAAATCATTTATATCTATATCCTAAGCCACAAACGAACCAACCGCAGCCGGAGCCCGGTAATCATAATCGGAAACCTTGATCCCTGTAGCCGCTGTACTGGCGTGAACGATCTTGCCATCACCAATATAAAGGGCCACATGATCAATACAACCCTCACCATAAAAAACCAGATCACCAGCCTCAATATCCGCAACACTCTTCTTCTCAGAAGCCGAACACTGAGCTGCAGCAACACGAGGAAGCTCATACCCAAACTCCGCAAACACAGACATCACAAACCCCGAACAATCCGCCCCGTTAGTCAGACTCGTACCACCATAAACATAAGGATTCCCCACAAACTGCAGCGCAAAATCCACAATCCCCTGCCGCTTCTCCAGACACGCAGCCTCAGCAGCCTTCCGCTCCTCTTCCGCCTTACGCGCAGCCTCAGCAGCCGCTTCAGCCTCAAGCCTCTCCTGTGCGATCACCTCAGCCTCAGCTTTCGCCTCCTGATACCCCTGAACCTCAGAAACCGTCTTATCCGCCAGAACACTGGCAAAAGCAGAAATAGAATCCGCACCATCCGAAAAATCATCCTCAATAGAAAGCTCCTCCACATCTCCATCAGACACAGCACTGACACCATCCACATCCGCAAAAACAACAGAAGGAACCACACCCACAAGAACAGCACTCAGAACAACAGCAGCAAATTTCTTATAAAACATAAACAATAAAACTCCTCTCAGAAAACCACGCAGCAACACAATCCATCCATTCAGACAGACATTCACGATCCACTTCGCCACGCTCCTCATTCGCCATTTTGTTACATTTTTATTAAATTTGTTACGCAAGTGTGTATCCTACCATAAAAACCCCCACCTGTCAAACCCCTTTCACAAAACCTTCACACACCAATCAGCCATCCAACTCCCAGGAATCCACTCAATCCTCCAGCCCTCATCAATCCCCACTTCCGCCAGTCGCCCCACACCCCCACCACTACCTCCCGCCCGGAACCGAACAGCCGGGGAGACGGGTGCCGGTTGGCTACGACTCTGCAGGAGGGGAGCTGATTCTTGGCTGGCGGAAATCTGCGTTGTTTTTAAAAAGTCCGCTGTCTGAGCGGCAGCAAGCCGCGAGTTCGGACTTTTTAAAAACGGTTTTAGCAGAATTCCGGCAGCCTAGAAGCAGCCCCCGACGAAGCCCGGAGCAAACCGGCACCCGTCTCCCAGGCGTCCGGCATCCGCCATCCACCACAAAAAAGAGCGCCCCGCAGCCCATCCAGACCACAAAGAACGCTCTCCTAATTTCCATCAGCTTACAATCATACACAATCACCTACGATCAGCATACAACCCCATACGATCGCATCAAATATAACTCATAAACCCCTTCCCAACAACCTCACTACTCTTAGTAACCATCAAAAACGCCTGCGGATCCACCTCATCAATAAACCTCTGCAGAAGCACCGCCTGTCTCACATCAACAACCGTCAGAATAATCTTCTTATCCTTATGCGAATAAACACCCTCCCCATGATAAACCGTAGCACTCCGATCCAGCCCATTCATAATAAACTCACAGATCTCATCCGGCTTACTGGAAATGATCGTAAAATACTTATTCAGCTTCATCCTCTCAATAGACTTATCGATCAGCAACGTCTTAGCCATAAGCCCCAGTACAGAACAAAGCCCCGTAGTAAGATCAAACACCATAAACGAAACAACAACGATCACACAATCCACCGCAAACAATGCACCCGAAATATTCATCGTAGAATACTTCTTAATGATCATCGCCACAATATCCGTGCCACCACCCGAAGCATTCTCAAAAAACAGCAGCGCCGCAGCCAGCGCCGGCAAAATGATCGCAAAGCAAAGCTCCAGCATAATATTCCCCGTCAGCGCCCTGTCCATAGGAAAAACCTTCTCAAACACATTCAGAAGCAAAGAAGAAACAACCGTAACATAAGCCGTCTTCACTCCAAAATCCCGGCCAAGAACAATAAACCCGATCACCAGCAAAATCAGATTGATCACCAGGTTGATCTGCGCAGACGTCATCGGAATAAAATGCGAAAACACAACCGCCATACCCGAAACACCACCAAAGGAAAAATTATTCGGAAACTTAAATACATAAATCCCAACATCCATCAAAACAACAGCAAATGTGATAATGATATACTCCATCACACGCTTTGGTATCAGATTTTTCATTAAAAAGTATCCTCCTGATCTCCTCAAATAATTTTCACCGGTAACTACCAGTCAAAACCAGCAATCCCCGCATCCTCTTTGTTTATCATACCTTATATCACCAAAAATGCAAATAAAAAAGACAGAGAAAAATACATTTCCCTGTCCCTTATATTAACGATCACGATCAACCACAGCTTACAGCCCGAAAAACCTCTCCAGAAATTCCGCCACACCATCATGATCGTTATCTCCGGTCACCTCATTCGCTGCATCCTTTACATACTGTTTGGAATTGCCCATAGCAACACCGATACCTGCACCCTCCAGCATTTCCAGATCATTCTCATTATCTCCGAAAGCGATCACATGCATCCGGTCAATACCAAGCTTTGTGCGAAGCATGGCAAGACCCACACCCTTGTCCACGCCTGCTGCATTAAACTCCGCATTGCCGCTGATGGAAGTAGTCACTGCCACATCATCCAGATCCTTCCATTTCTCACGAAGTGCCCTGCTGGTCTCCATATCATCAAAATAAATATTGATCTTCTCTGCCTGATCCAGAATATCTTCCTGATGATAAAAATCCTTAACATATTCATGTCTGCTGAGAAAATAATCTACAAAAGTTTTTTCCAGCAGAGCTTTATCCGCTACAGATGCCACATAATCTCTGGCATCCGCATCAGAATAGGCGATTCCGTTTGCATAAGCCTCTGCGATCCAGCCTTTTGCGCCACTGTTTTCCACATCCTTCAGGATTTTGCTTACCATTCCTTTGGGCATGGTTTTTCGCCAGATCATCTCATTTTTATCGTAATCCCAGACAACACAGCCGTTTTCCACGATTCCCCATTTCACACCCCGGAGCACAGAAAACTCCTGAGGGATCAGCTCTCTGGTCCTTCCGGTTGCCGGCACCACATAATGTCCGTCATCGATCAGACGCTGCAGAACATTTCTGTTCCTTTCAGAAATCTTATTCTCGCTGTTCAGAAGAGTTCCGTCCATATCCACTGCAATGATATATTTTTCCATAATTTCCTCCTGTTTGTCTTTTCTCCACAGGCAAAAAGCGTATCTGCACTGCACCCGGATATCCTTTGGCAGTACAGATACGCACAAATACTCATACCTGCTCTCTGTAAAGCGGAGACTTTTCTTCCACTTTACTACTACATATACAACAGCTCAGAAATTACCGGATCCTCATCATAAACGCCTCGTACGGTCTTAAGTCCGCTTTGATTCCTGTTCTGTCCTTATAGTTTGCAATCTTAATATCCTCTTTATCGGACACATATTTTGCAAGACCTTCTGTACTTACCGTATCCTCAGAAAGGTTTGCCACCACGATCCACTGCTCTTTGTCGGAAGTTCTTAAATATGCAAAGATCTTCTCGTCTTCCGGAAGAAGGAGCTGATAGTCACCTTCTGTGAGAAGCTCTTCCTCATGACGAAGACAGATCAGATCCTTATAATAATAAAACACGGAATCATTTTTTTCCAGAGCTTTTTTTACATTGATCTCCTGGTAACGATCAGAAATGCGGAACCATGGCTTACCGGTCGTAAATCCTGCATTTTCGCTGTCATCCCACTGCATCGGAACCCTGGCATTGTCACGACTCTTGTTCCATACTGCCTTGCGGAAATCATCCTCAGAAATGGTTTTGTTCTTAACGACAAGATCCTGATATGCATTACGAACCTCGATATCCTCGTACTCCTCCAGCGGGAACTGCACGTTTGTCATACCGATCTCCTCTCCCTGATATACATAAGGAGTTCCCTGCATACCATGGAGAACGGTAGCATAAGCCTTTGCACATTCCTCGCGGTAAGTAGTATCATTTCCCCATCTGGAGATCACACGTGGCTGGTCATGATTTTCAAAATACAGAGCATTCCAGCCCTTGTTATAAAGTTTGTTCTGCCACTCACTCATAACACGTTTCAGATCACGGAGATCAAAAGGCTTCAATTCCCACTTGCGGTTTACAGAGCCCGGAATACGGTCGATGTTCATATGCTCAAATGTGAAGATCATATTCAGCTCCTCACGCTCCGGATCTGTAAATAGTCTTGCAACCTCCGGTGTGGAGCCCGGCGCCTCACCTACCGTCATACAGTCATATTTTGAAAGCACCTCCCGGTTCATCTCATGGATAAACTCATGAAGTCTTGGTCCGTTGCTGTGATATTTTCCTGTATAATACTTGCGGCCATCCGTTTTCGGGTAATCCGGGAAGGACTGATCCTTGGAGATAGATGCGATCACATCCATGCGCCATCCGTCAGCACCTTTGTCCATCCAGAATTTCATCAGATCATAGATTTCCTTACGGACGGTTTCATTTTCCCAATTGAGATCCGGCTGTTTTCTGCTGTAAAAATGAAGGTAATACTGGCCGCGCTCTTCATCATATTCCCAGGCACTTCCACAGAAGCTGGAGCCCCAGTTGTTTGGCTCACTGCCGTCCGCTTTCGGATCCTTCCAGATATAATAATCACTGTATTTGCTGTCTTTTGATTTCCGGCTTTCCACAAACCATGCATGCTCATCGGAAGTATGGTTGACAACAAGATCCAGAATGATCTTGATACCATGCTCATGAGCTTTTCCGATCAGCTCATCCATGTCCTCGTTACTTCCGAAGCCCGCGTAGATCTTCCGGTAATCACTGATATCGTAACCGTTGTCGTCCTGTGGGGAGTCAAAAACAGGACTGAGCCAGATCACATCGATCCCAAGATTCTGAAGGTAAGGGAGCTTTTCAATAATACCCTTGAGATCGCCGAAGCCGTCCCCGTTGGAGTCCTTAAAGCTTCTTGGATAAATCTGATATACAACGGAATTCTTCCACCAATCTTTCATTTCTTATGTCTCCTTTATTTTGCATTGAGCAGATATTTATGATCCGTATTTGCCGCTTATTTATATCCCGTCAGATACTCTTCAACTGCCCTTTTTGCGGCCAGTTATTTCAATATAACTTTTTTCCAGGTTTTTTATAGGCGGACCACCTGGGGTCCGCCTTTTCATAGTTCTGATCTTTATCCTTAAGGTTTATGCAATTCCAAGAAGAGAGAGAAGGATGCTCAGGATGATAACACCGATGATCAGAACTGTGATGCTGATATTTTTCTTTTTCAGCAGATAGTAGCACAGAAGAGTCAGTCCAAGAGGAACAATACCGATAAAAATCTGGTCCAGCATGTTCTGGAGGTTCAGAACAGATTCACCCTTCATGGTGAGCTCATAAGTGGAATTAAAGGTTACCATGCTGGCAGTCATGCCGCCGACCATGATCAGACCTACAATACTGGCAGCTTTTGTCAGGATGTTCATAAGACCACTTGCATAAACCTTCTGAATATATTCGGAACCAAGCTTGTAGCCCAGGAATGTTCCATAATATTTCACAAGAATAGACGGAATGTTGAAAAGAAGCAGGAACACGATCGGTGCCAGAACATTTCCGGATGCACCAAGACCTACTGCGATCCCGGCTGCGATCACACGGAGAACGCCCCAGAAAATGGAATCACCGATACCGGCCAGAGGTCCCATCAGAGAGGATTTAACTGCATTGATAGAGCTCGCGTCAAAATCCTTCTGCTCGCTGTTTTTCTTCTCCATGGAAGCTACAAGACCCATGATGAAAGTGGAACAGGTGATGGTTGTATTGAAGTAGGACATACTTCTTGTGAGGGCAGCTTTTTTGCCTTTCTCATCGTTTTTGTAAAATTTGTTGATAAATGGCATCAGGGAATAGCAGAAACCGGAAGCTCCCTGTTTTGCCGGGCTTACTGCCGCATACAGAGTGAAGGAACGCCAGAACGCTTTTCTCAGCATTTTTCTTTCATCTGCAGGAATGGATTTCGTTAAATTACTCATGAGAAAAATTCCTCCTCTTCTTCATCAAGATATTCGTCAGAACCACCGGCCGGTGAAGCTGTCACTCTCTGCGCCGCAAGCTGGTTCAGCTTGTAATCATTCATACCAATGGAAATGGCAATGATCACACCGATCACGGCAAGAGCGATCAGTGGAAGCTTTAAGTATGCTGCAAGGACAAAGCCCAGGAAATAAAACATACAGATCTTGTTATCCCAGAGCATCTTCATCAACATTGCCATACCTACTGCCGGAAGAAGTCCGCCGCAAACTGTCAGACCATTCATAACAACATCCGGGATGGCATCCAGAAGTGCACTGACTGCATCAGATCCGAACAGTATCCCGAAAAATGCGAACAGGGAATATAAAAACCAGTTTACAGCCCAGAGCCCATAGTGAAGAGCAACGATCTGTTTTTCTTTTCCTTCTGCCGCCAGACGGTCGAAGGTTTTTGCAAACATACCTACAATAAAAATGTAGAGAACAGTCTTGATCTGAAGACCAAGGATACCGATTGGAAGTGCAAGTGTCAGGGCAACCTCAGAGCCTTTGCCAAGCATGATGGCAAAGGCAGTTCCTACAGCTGTGGCAATTCCGGGTTCTGCTGCAGAAGCTCCGCCGATATTTACAACTCCCATGAATACAGCTTCCAATGAAGCTCCGATGATAACTCCTGTGTGAAGATCTCCAAGGAACAGACCTACCAGTGGCCCGATGACGATCGGACGGTTCAGCATGGTAAATCCGACCAGCTCTGCACCGCCGACACAGATAAATACGGCAAGTGCTACAAGAAATGCGTTTAACATTTTTTCTTTCCTCCCTTTTTTGTGCTACGTTTTATTTATTCAGTGGATGTCAGTCAAGCTTGTCCAGTATATCCTTCACAAGCTTCTGCTCATCATTGGGTACCTGCTGCATACAGGTCTTCGGATCAAGAGCCACCAGCTCTTTCAGTGCCTTCTGTTCTGCTTTTGTCAGCATGATAGTCGGGGTCAGGACAAGCTTCTCGGAAACATCGATCCCATCAAAACGTCCCGTATTTCCTACATTGAGGAATCCGATCTCACCAACACTTTGTCTTATCTTCAGAGCATCCTTTACCGTTCTTGTCAGAACCAGGATACGTATCCTGGATGCCTTCGGATTGTTTAATATACGAATGGCTTCATCCACCGGTTTGATCAGCGATTTGATTCCGCCCGGTACGGCCATTTTCAATGCCATCTTCTGGGTGTTATCGTTAGCTGCCTCGTCGTTAGCTACCACGATTCCCTGTACAGACAGCTGTTTGGTCCAGGTCATGGCAACCTGTCCGTGGATCAGACGGTCATCTACACGAAGTGCGGTGATCTTTGCTGTGGAATTGTCATAGGACTGGGGAGCCAGAGCTTTTTTCGGTGCGGATTTTTCTGCATCCGATGCAGCACCTTCTGAAGTCTGTGCGTTATTTTCGGTACTCTGTGCAGTATCTTCTTCGGCATTTTTTTCAGATGTGGATTTCTTTCCACCGCCAAAGTCCACTACCTGAAGCTCTTCTCTGGCATCATCGATGAACTCCTGGATCTCCTCCTCTGTCACATCGTCATCTGCCATCATGACCTGCATCAGGACCGGAAGGTTGGTTCCTGTGATCAGCGTAACATTTTCTTTCTGGCTGTATCCCAGAAGCTTCTGATTTACGCTTCCTCCCATCAGATCTGTGAAAACGAAAATCCTGTCGTTTTCATGCTGTGCGAAATATTCTTCAAACCTTTTCTCCACATTGTCTTCCGGTGTCACATAAGCGTCGATGGTTGTGATCTCATCCATTTTTCCAACGATCAACTCTGCTGTATAACGAATGCCGGAGGCCATTTTTCCATGTGTGGCGATCAGAATCTGTTTCATCTGGTATTCACTCCTTCTGTACTCTTTCCCTTTGGTTATGTACCTAACCTTTGTGTTCACACTATAGCATCAAAGTTAGGCTGTGTAAATAGGTTATGTACATAACCTATCATTGTAACAAGTTCAAAATCATAGTTTTGTGCAGGTTTCACATAGAACAGCAAATGCTTATTATCCACATCTTCAGCACGAACCTACACAGGATAACTCTTTTACGATTTCAGGTAAATTTACAAAAAGCCGAAAATACTCTGACTGTCAGACACTGACAGTTCCCGTATATTTCGGCTTTTGATATCTTTATATCTCAGATTCTCTGTACTCTTACTATATTGAAAGTCCCGATTTTCTGTTTTTCACAGTTCTGCAGTGACTTCTCGTATCTACCCCCTGATCAGATCAGATACATTCTCTGCAGACTTACTTTTCCTCATGCTGCGGCTGTACAGATCTCCTGGGGATCAGCGTGACCGGAAGCATGATCTCATTTTCACGCTCTTTTTCCACTCCATTGATCCGTTCCATCAGAATTTCCACTGCAAGAGACGCCTTCTGCTCCACATTCTGACTGATAGTAGTCAGACGAGGCACGGAAAATTCCGCATAACTGATGTTATCGTATCCTGCAATTCCGATCTCCTCCGGAATCTTTACTCCACGACTGCTGAAAAAGCTGATAGCCTCCAATGCATAGAGGTCCGACAGGAAAAACAGTGCGGCCTTTGGTTTTTTCCGCTGGAGCAGCCACGCATAGCTTTCTTTTCGTTTGGCGTAGTTCATTCCAAGAGCGGTAAACTGCACCTTCTGCTTTTTCTTTGCAAAATCCTTCGCCGCCCGCTGAGCGCCCATGTAACGAAGATGATCCACACCATTATCACGGCCTGCACAAACCTGGATATGCTCATAGCCGCATTCCAGAAGATATTTTGTCATAAGATAGCCGCCACTTTCGTCGTCCAGTCCGATATTCAGGACATGGTTTTCCTGGCCTGCATCAAGCTCACCATATGCATCAATAGAAACGATCGGTTTGTTGATCAGCTGATAGATTTTTTCGCAGTTGCTTTTGCTGAAGGAAATGGCAATAACACCATCTACATCCCAGCCCATGACCATCTGGAATATCTTATCTGTATCCTTTGCGGAATACAGCATCAGATAATATCCCAGTTCCTGCACGTATTTCTCGATAAAACCGATGATCTTTCCATAAAAAGGATCTCCGATGATAGAATCCTTGAAGTCTTTATGATAATTGATCACAACTGCGATCAGCTGGGATTTTTCTTTATTCAGAACTCTCAGTCCCATTTTCTGGACATACCCCATCTCCCGGATAAGATTCTCGATCTTCTGAATATTGGCAGGAGATACTTTTTTTGTTTTTCCATGTATGACGTTGGAAACAGTTGTTGTACTCACGCCTGCTCTTTGCGCGATTTCCTTAATCGTTGCCATTATCTTTCCTCCAGAGATATTTCTGTGCGGAAGCCACTGCATTGGCTCCGTCTGAAACAGCAGTTACTATCTGGCGAAGTGCCTTGGTACGAATATCCCCCGCTGCAAAAACCCCAGGTGCGCTGGCAACACCCTCTTCTCCTGCACAGATATATCCATTTTCATCCAGCTTGAGCTGGTCCTTTACAAGTGTTGTATTAGGAACGATCCCCACAGCAATGAAAACACCTTCTGCGGTCAGTTCCCTCTCTTCATTTGTTTTTATATTACGGATCTTAAGACCGGTCACTTCATCCTGTCCCAGGATCTCAAGGGGAACACTGTCCCACACCATTTCTATATTCTCACAGGCAAAGACTTTCTCCTGAAGTGCCTGATCTGCTCGAAGCGCATCACGGCGATGAACAAGATATACCCTTTCACAGAGGCCGGAAAGAAAAACTGCATCCTCTGCTGCCACGTTTCCTCCCCCCACTACCACTGCAGTCCGATCCTTATAAAAAGCTCCGTCACAGGTAGCGCAGTAGGAAACACCAAGGCCGCTCAGATCATCCTCTCCCGGGATATCCAGCTTCCGGTGCTCTGCCCCAAAGGCAAGGATCAGAGCTTTCGCCTGATATTCATGCTTTTTTGTACGAATCGTCTTGATCTCTCCGGAAATATTTTCCAGGGAAAGAATCTTCTCTCGCTGCGGTTCCAATCCCAGCTTCCGGGCATGCGCCCCAAAGGCTTCTCCGAGATCCATGCCCGATATCCCCGGCATTCCCGGATAATTATCCACCGCATAGGTAGCTGTGACCTGACCGCCCGGTGCAAAGTTTTTATCGATCCATATGGTATTTAACCTGGCCCTGGACGCATAGATCGCTGCCGTGATCCCTGCCGGACCTCCGCCTAAAATTGCAAGATCATAAATATCACTCATGTTATTTCTCCATTTTTGTATATTTCCGCTCACATAATATCATAAATTCCGTAATTTTCCAATATGATAGAACAAAGCGCCACTCTGAAAGGACGTTACTGTTTGCTTCGAGACCATCAGTACTCTCCACATGGTATCTGTCTGTAAACAGTAATGAAAGACTGTCTTATGTCTCTTAAAATCAGGAAAAATAAATCTCCTATTTTCATCACTCTGCTTCTTATCCTGGCACTTCTCACCGGCCTTACTGCCGGTTATTTTTCCACTCACGGGATCACAGAAAACGGAAAATTCGAAGCTTTTTCCGGAAAAGTTTTTCAAAATGAAGTTTCCGGCAGCACCCTTACCCTCCATTATACCCTGGCACATCCGGAAAAACAGGGTATCCGGCGAAAAAAAGCTTCTCTTGGCACTGTCCCCACAGATATGAAAAATACATACCAGATCTGCAGCCAGTACGAAAAAAAGCTGAAATCCTTCCGCTACAGCCGCCTTTCTACGGAAAATCAGCTGACGCTGGACTCCATGCTCCTCTATTACCACACGGAAAAATCACTGGGCGACAATTATCTGCTTCAGGAGCCTCTTGGCCCAAGTCTTGGTATTCAGGCTCAGCTTCCGGTTCTTCTGGCGGAATATGCCTTTTATGAAGATCGTGATATCACCGACTATCTCACTCTTCTCACCACCATCCGCCCATACTTTCGGAGCATCCTGGAATTTGAGAAAAAGAAATCCGAAGCTGGTTTTTTTATGAGTGACACCACACTGGACCGGATCCTGGCACAATGCAGTTCTTTTATCCGGAATCCCGACAGCAGCTATATGCTGAATATCTTTCAGAAAAAACTCTCTGAATACGGAAAGCTTTCCATGCCAGAGCAGAACGCTCTGCTCCTGGCCCACCAAAATCTTATGAAAACAGAAGTCATCCCAGCCTATCAGGAACTTATGACCGGTCTGGAAGCTTTGCGTGGCACAGGAAAAAACACTCGTGGCCTGACTTATTTCAAGGGAGGGAAAGCCTACTATCTCTATCTTCTTCAGAGTCAGACCGGCTCTTACGTTCCTGTAAAGCAAATGGAAAAACGACTCTCCGGACAGCTTTCCGACGAGATCGGCATCGCAGGAACCATACTTCGACAAAACCCGGAGCTTCTGACTACTCTCAGCCGGGGAATCACTTTCAGAGAAATAAAGCCTGCCCAGATGCTGAATGCCTTGCAGCAGAAGATCCAAACAGACTTCCCACCTCTCACAGATGTCACCTTTGAGCTCCGCACAGTCCACGATTCCATGAAAGAATATCTAAGCCCTGCCTTTTATCTCACCCCACCTATGGATACCGGAACCCCCAATGTGATCTACATAAATCCGGCTGCCAGCTACCAGGGCCTGGAGCTTTTTACCACACTGGCACATGAAGGATTCCCGGGGCATCTTTACCAGACTGTCACCTTCCAACGCCAAAAATCCTCCAACATCCGAAATCTTCTCTGCACCTCCGGCTTTGCAGAAGGATGGGCCACCTACATCGAACCCTATGCCTACCAGTACGCCGCCGATTATATTCAGGATCCTTCTGCCACAGAGCTTGCCAGGATCTCCTGGCTGAACCGAAGCATCAATTTATGCATGTACTCCCTTCTGGACATTGAGATCCATTACAACGGCTGGACTCAGGCCGAAGCCGCCAGCTTTCTGAAAGCCTTTGGTATCGAAGACAGCGCCGTTGTCTCCGAGATCTACCAGTATATCCTGGAAACCCCGGGAAATTATCTGAAATACTACTGGGGCTACTTAAGCCTTCTGGACTTACGCACTTCCGAACAGAACCGCCTTGGCCAGGACTTTGATCTGAAAGCTTTCCACAGCCAGGTACTAAAGATCGGTGGTGTACAGTTCCCGGTGCTGGAGAAGTATATTGATGCGGAATTTTGAAACTGTTTTTTCACTCCAACCCAGCAAAAAACAGTTCATAAAAATCATCCTCACCCTCAAGCATCGGAGAATTCTCTCCGCCGCCATTGGTACTCCTCTTCATCGCTGCATAAAATTCCTCACCAGCTGCGATCAGATCCATCTCATAAACCGGAACCCCAAGCTCCCGGCACTTCTTACAGAAAGCAGCCAGCGGCTCTTTCTCCCTGCGGGTAGCAAGCAACATCTCCCGAAGCGCCGGGTCCCTGCGGGCCTTTTCCTTCAGATTATCAAGCATCTCCACAACTTCCATCAGACTCAATCCCCCTTCACACAGCTTCTGAACAGCACATCCAGTTCCGGAATCTCTTTTTTCAGAGAAACCAGCTCCCCATTCCTGGTAAAACAATGCTTCGAGGAAGCCTCTGTACAAACCTCACTTCTGGTCACATTAAAAAACTCATAAGCCAGCTCCAGAACCACACCACTGTACTTCTTCACCGAAACCGAAATCCCTACTACATCATCAAAAAGCACCGGCTTCTTATAAGAAACTGAAACCCCTGCAACCGGAGAAACAATCCCCCGCTTCTCCACCTCACCATAACCAAAGCCCAACTCCTTCATGAAATCGATCCGGGCCTCTTCCATCCATTTCACATAATTGGAATGATGGATGATCCCCATCTGATCCGTCTCATGATACTGTGCCTTACGCCTGTAAACACCCATGTTTATATCCTCTCTTCTGTAAAAATCTGACATTTGTCACCAGTAACAAAATATCCTCTTTATTTCTCACAAACCATACTCTTTATACAACTCCCTGCAAGCCTCCGCACTGTCTATGATTTTCCCAATCTCATCCATTCGACCATCCGCGATCAAACGATTGATCAACATCCTCATCCTCGTTTCTCCAATAGCCTCGCCCTCTGCTTTTCCCTCTGCTTTTCCTTCTGCTTTTCCAATAATTTTCCCACGTGCTTCTCCCAGCTCAAACAAGCGTTCCGATTCCAACTGTAAAACCTTTCCACCCATAACTTCATCTACTCCTTGATTTTTCTTCTTTTCGGAAAATGTAATCTGATATCCTTACAATCAATCTATTCAAATCTGTATATAGATCAGACCTTCCAGACATCGAAAGCTCTTTCTCCAGATTCATCCGTATAGTTTCATATTCATTCAATAATCTTCGTAGTTTCTCAGAATCCTCCCCTATTATATGCGCCGACTCCTCGTATCTCATTACATAAAACGGAAGTAACATCAGTAAATTCTTCTCAAAAATGCTATCCTTTGTATAACGCTCCACCTTCACCGTCGGAACACGATATACACACACCTGCCCATCCGGAAGCAGCAGCTCCACTTCCTCAACATCCGGCGTATTCTTCGTAGATCTTAAATAAATTACACATGATCTCGGAAACTCCACATAAAACTTCCGTCCTACTCTCCGCCTACTCTCCAAAGCAATCGCAAAATCATACTCAAACATTCGGATCGCCATCGTAGTATCATCCGTACTCTGACACTCAATATGATACACCTTATCCCCGATCAAAAGCTGGGCATCCGTGATCAGTTCCCCGTCCTCCAGCTGATGCTCATTCCGAAGATGCACGATCTTCACATCCTTCGGATATGAGGTATGAAACACCTCGTTGATAAGCGGAACGAGCAGGTAAGTCATCTTCTCCACCATTGTCCGGAAAACATCGTCAAATATAGTATTGTTATTCATTAACACTCCTACTGATATATAAATTATACCACACAAAGAAAACATAAAAACCCCATAAAACGGATTTTCATAACCTTCACAGTAACAAAAAATGGAAAACGCTTCAGAACCCGAAGCTCCAAGAATGTCCATACAGACAAAAGATCTTATAAGATATACCAACCATACCATACACCAGAAAAAAAATCACGCAAAACCCATCCAAAAATTCCACCACAATTCGACACACTCCCAGTCGACAACGAAGCGCCTCGACACACTCCCAGCCGACAGCGAAGCACCTCGACACACTCCCAGCCGACAGCGAAGCACCTCGACACACTCCCAGCCGACAGCGAAGCGCCTCGGCCCACCCCCCTTCCCATCAAACCACAAGGAAACTCAGCCTTTCCTCCACGCCGTCCAGCGCAGCGCTGACGGCTCATCCAACTCCCGCCCAGCCACCCTAGCCCTACCGCCTTGAACCTCACAGCCCGAGCCGGGGATGCTGTCTGGTCTGCCTCTGCAGGAGGGGAGCTGATTCTTGGCTGGCGGAAATCTGCGTTGTTTTTCAAAAGTCCGCTGTCTGAGCGGCTGCAAGACGCGAGTTCGGACTTTTGGAAAACGCTTTTAGCAGATTCCCGGCAGCCTAGAAGCCAGCCCCCGACGAAGCCGCAGACCAGACAGCATCCCCGGCTCGGGCGTACGTTCACCCCCACCACCCTCTTCCCACCAAAATAAAAATCTGCTATAATACAACCACGCAACAAAAATCAAAAATCACAAAGCGAACAATCACCAATCAATCGCATTCAAAATCCAAAGAAAGACAAGGTAAAACATAAATGAAATTTCCACCCAACATCAAAATCCCCGACTCCCTCAAAGGAGTCTTCAAAAAAAGCTCCACCCCGGAGCCCCTCAGAGAAACCCGGCGCAACCCCAAGGACAACATCCCCCTGAACTTCCGCGAACGCAGCAATGCCCGCGTAAGTCTTATGGCATCCGTCATCGTCCTTGCGATCCTGGTCCTCTTCTTCAATCAACTGGACTACCGCCTCATCCGCAAACCAGCCATAGACGCCCAGAAAAAAGCCGCGGCAGTCAAAGCCAAGGCCGATCAGGAAGCAGCCGACACCACTGCCGAAACTACCACTGCCTCCGTCATCGCAGTAGGCGACAACCTCTATCACCAGAGTCTCATCGACGCAGGCGCATCCTCTGACGGCAACTGGAACTACGACAAGATCTACACCCACATCCAGGACGCCATCAAGGACGCAGACATCAAAATGATCGATCAGGAAACCGTCTTCACAACCGACCATGACAGCGTAAGCTCCTACCCATCCTTTGCAACACCCACAGAAGTAGGAGACGCCATTATAAAAGCAGGATTCAACGTAGTAGAATCCGCCAACAACCATATCGATGACTTCGGAGAAGGCTTCCTCACAGACACACTGAACTTCTGGAAAACCAAATATCCGGATGTCACACTTCTGGGGATCCACGACTCCCAGGAAGATGCCGACACCGTCAAGATCCGTGAAGTAAACGGTATCAAGATCGCATTTCTGGATTACACCTACGGCACAAACGTAGGCGGCATTGAAGGAAAAGACTACATGATCGACATGATCCGCAAAGACAAGATTACAGCCATGATCCAGAAAGCAAAACAGCAGGCCGACTGCATCATCTTTGTAGCACACTGGGGTACCGAAGACGAAACCATGCCAAACGAATACGAAAAACAGTGGGCAGCCTACCTTATGGAGCAGGGCGTAAATGTCATCATCGGCGGACATCCACATGTACTCCAGCCATATGGCCGCCTTACTGATGACAAAGGCAATGAAACTGTAGTCTTCTACTCTCTGGGAAATTTCGTATCCACCCAGCAGAAGCTGGAAGAACTTCTCGGCGGAATGGCAAAATTCACCATTCAGAAAACCGTACAGGACGGCAAGACCTCAATTGAGATCCTGACCCCTACAGTGGAACCTCTGGTCATGCATTACAACAGCGATGCCGGTGAATTCGGACCATATATGCTTTCCGATTACACAGAAGAACTTGCATCTCAGAACGGTGTACAGTCATACATTGGCTCCGGTGTATTCACTCTTGACAACCTGAAAAAGAAGTTCAACGAGATCATGTCCATGAATGTCACTCCATCCACAGGAACCAACCTCCTTGATGTGACCATTGACACAGACCTGAACATGATCGATGCATCCGGAAATGTCGTAGAAGATACCGACTCCATCACAGCAGAAAAATATTACGCAGATAAAGGCATTGACATCACTTCCGAAGACTTTAACTCTGCTGATAATAACTCAGGCAGCACAGACGACTCCTCGGATGACGGTTCCTACGACGACAGTTACTCTGACGACGGTTCCTACGATGACGTTTCCTACGATGATGGTTCCTACGACGATGGTTCCTACGACGACGGTTCCTACGATGATGGTTCCTACGATGATAGCGAAGAATAGCAATAACTTTTCGTAACCAGTCTATACCCTGATTCATAAAATACCGGAGATCCGGCACTTCTGAAGCCAACACTTCAAAGGTACACAGATCTCCGGTATTTTTATTTTATCTTTTATATTTTCTTTCAAAGATTTCGCTATACAGAATATCAGTATGTAAATATACCAACTCCATAAGCTTCCAACGGATATGCAAAAGAAAATTCCCGGTTGTCACAATTTTTCTTTTCGGCTTTAAATACCTTGCCCTTCGGAAGAAGCCCCTGCTCATCCATGATCAGCTTGTACTGTTTTTTCTTCGGAACGCCTACACGGTAATCCGGACGTGCTACCGGTGTAAAGTTGCATACTATCAGGATATTATTACGTCTTGTAGGAGATTTTCTCACAAAGCTGAAGATACTTCTGTCGCCATCGTTGGCATTGATCCACTCAAATGCAGATGGATCATTATCTGCACCGTAAAGTGCCGGATATTTGCGGTAGATATGCAGAAGATCACTGACATACTGCTGCAGCTTCTGATGATTTTCCTCGCCAAGAAGATACCAGTCAAGCTCTCTGGCCTCACTCCACTCACGCAGCTGTCCGAAATCCTGTCCCATAAACAGAAGCTTCTTACCCGGATGCCCGAACATAAAAGTATATCCGGCCTTCAGGTTCTTGAATTTATCATCCAGCTCTCCTGGCATCTTCTCCAGCATAGAACACTTCAGATGTACTACCTCATCATGAGACAGAACCAGAACATATTTCTCACTGTATGCATAAGTCATAGAAAATGTCATCTTATTATGATTAAATTTACGGAAATATGGATCCAGCTTCATGTATTCCAGGAAGTCGTTCATCCAGCCCATATTCCACTTCAGAGAGAATCCAAGCCCGTCGTCTTCTGCCTTACCTGTTACCATCGGCCATGCGGTAGATTCCTCTGCGATCATGACAGTTCCATGATTTCTTCCGAGAACAACGGTATTCAGATGCTTAAAAAATTCAATAGCCTCCAGATTCTTGTTTCCACCGTATTTATTGGCGATCCACTCACCGTCTTTCTTACCGTAATCCAGGTAGAGCATGGATGCAACCGCATCTACACGAAGACCATCAACGTGGCATTCCTCTACCCAGTAAAGAGCGTTTGCGATCAGGAAATTCTTCACCTCCGGACGTCCGTAATTGTAGATCTTGGTTCCCCAATCCGGATGCTCACCCTGTCTCGGATCTGCATGCTCATATACAGCAGTTCCGTCAAAGTTAACCAGTCCGTGTGCATCCTTCGGAAAATGTGCCGGTACCCAGTCAAGAATGATACCGATTTTCTGACGGTGAAGATAATCCACCAGATATTTGAAATCCTGCGGTGTTCCGTAGCGGGAAGTCGGTGCGTAATAGCCGGTTACCTGATAGCCCCAGGAACCGTCAAAAGGATGCTCTGCGATACCCATAAGCTCCACATGGGTGTATCCCATTTTTTTGACATACTGTGCAAGCTTCGGCGCCAGTTCTCTGTAGGAATAGAAACCATCCTCATCCTCTGCTGTCTGCGGATGCTTCATCCAGGAACCCGGATGCACCTCATAGATAGACATGGCACTTGTGTCCGGATCAAAGTTCTCGCGATTTTTCATCCAGGTATCATCTTTCCATTTATAGTTGGTGATATCTGTAATACGAGAGGCTGTTCCGGGACGCATTTCAGCGGCATTGGCATATGGATCTGCCTTGTAAAGCTCCTCACCATGTGCACCTGTAATGTAAAATTTATACAGCTGTCCGATCTTCGCTCCCGGTACAAATGTCTCATAAACGCCAATGGGTCCAACTTTTTTCATGGGATTCTTCTCCGTATCCCATTCGTTGAATTCACCTATAACAGAAACCGCCTGTGCATTAGGTGCCCACACTGCAAAATAAACCCCTTTTTTCCGGTTCTGCGTATCTGGATGTGCTCCCAGCTTCCTGTAAATATCATAATTCGTGCCCTGACCAAACAGATACTGGTCAAGCTCCGTAAATTGTAATTTCTTTCCCATTTTCAGGTACCTCCCTTTATAGTTCTGCCACCGTCCATTCCCCAATTTTAAGTGGAGTTTTTTATTCTATAATTATACCAATCCCCATATTTTCAGTCAAGGAAAAACCCTCTCCGGCTAATATGTGTCTATTATCCGACAGTGTCAGATAAAGTCAAAAAAGAGACCTGAATGACGCACATTTTGTCATTCAGGTCTCTCCTGTTATTTTTTAATATTCTTCGCTTCCATCGTCATAAGATTCGTCGTAGGAACCGTCATCATAGCTTCCATCATCGAAAGATCCATCAGAATAATCACTTTCGTCAGAGCCATCGGAATAGTCCCCTTCATCGGAAGATCCGTCACTGACATCCGATCCGTCAGAAGAATCGCTTCCATCGGAGCCATCCTCAGAGGAATCCTCTGAATCGCTGGAATTTCCTGCATATCCTGCAACACGACCAGCCTGAAGAGAGCTGTCCCAGAAGTCAGAATAGGAAGTACTCTGTAACGTAACATCCTTCGCTTCTGCAAGCTCGCTGACTGTTACAAGCTTATATCCCTGGTCGATCAGTGCCGGGATCAGCTTCTCTGTGGCACACTTCACAGATGGTTCATGAATATCATGCATCAGGATGATAGAACCATCTCCCAAGGAAGAATCATTCATGATCTGATTATAATCTGCATCCGCATCCATCAGCTTCCAGTCCAGAGAATCCGTAGACCACATGAAGAAAGGCTTGCCAACTGCACTCATCTGCTCATCTGTGATCGCGCCATACGGTGCACGACATACCGTTGATGCCTGCCCACAGGCTTTTACCAGTGCATCATCCGTCTTCTGGAACTCCTGCAAAGCAGAATCAAGGTCCATATTCGGCAGTTCCTGATGATCCCAAGTATGGTTACCGATCTCGCAGCCAAGCTTTACCATTCGCTGTATGGTAGATTCACGGCCCTCCACATTCTGTCCCAGCATAAAGAACGTAACATGGATATTATATTTCTCAACAGTATCAAGAAGTGTCTCTGTATACTCTCCAGGACCATCATCAAAGGTCAGAGCGATCATCGGGCGCTTCTTGGAAGGATCATAAGAGCCCTCCTCATTAAAATAATAGTCCTTCACACCTTTCTCCACCCATCCGGTCTGCATGTATCCCTTTTTATCAAAGCTGTATGTTGTTCCGTCAATATCCGCAAAACCATTTACATAATATGTACCATCTGGATTCTGATACCACTTTCCTGTAGAATCCTCATGCCATCCCGGAGTCATAACAGAAAGCCTTTCGCCTGCTGCACTGCCCTTTACCGGCATCACCGTTGCATCCGTACCGGAATCCGCGCTGTCTGTATCCGAAGCAGCCGTATCCGTCGATGCCGTACCGTCCTTCGTACTGCTTCCTGTGGAAGCTCCGGCGGTATTTGCCTGGACATTTACTGTCTCCGCATCCTTATTGCTTCCGCCGCCTGCATGGTTGACGATGGGAAGAATTACCCCTCGAACAACAAAAACCAGCAGAAGAATCGCCGCAACTACACAGGTTATCCGCTTCATCATCCGCCGCCGTCTTAACTGCTGCTGTTTTCTGCGCATCCTCTCACGCAAAACTCTTTTGTCCATTTTTTACATCCCCGTTTATATACCCATATCTTTCTTTGATATTTAATGTCTCTCTTTAATCATACCGCATTTAACGCTTAAATACAATGGAAATTCCCGAAAGAATCTCTTAATTTGTTACTGTTCACTCCGTTCTCAGTAACACACTTCGCGATGCACATGTAAAAAAAATGGTACCCGGAACACATTCCGGGCACCACACTTTTTTAGCCGCTGATACTGTCCGATCACTCCTGACCCGCTGCATCCTGATCCGCCTCGCCGTCTTCCGGCACCATATCTGTAGTCTCTGCCGCTTCCAGCTCTTCATCCACGGTACCTTCCGCACTGCTTCCGTCCGAGGAAGGATCATCTCCGTTTACTCCCTGGGTATCACCGGCAGAAACCTTCTCCTCAACCGTTGCATTGTCCAGGATAAAATCTTCCACTCTGAGAAGTCCGATGGATTCATCCACGGCTGCCTGTCCGTATTTATCTACCAGCGCAGCCAGATCCTTCACACTGTATGCTTTGATCAGTTCATCCTGGATACTGAGAGATTTTTTGTCTTCAAGTGTCATATTCTCCGCATCCATGATCCCCTGTACGATCAGGTTCTGCTTTACTTTAAACTCCGCATACTGACCGCTCTGCTCCTCAAAATCATCCATGGAGATTCCCTGAGCTTTTACAAAATCCTCCAGCGTCATATCACCCTGTTTTGCATAATTCTCATACAGACTGCGAAACTCTGTCTTGGCTGTATCCAGATCCTCCTGTGGATATTCCTTCACTTCAGATGCTGAGAGCACTGTGTTCCATGCAGTTTCACGCAATGTGTTCTGTGCACTTGTCTTCGCTTCATCCTCCAGTGTGGTACGGATTTCCTTCTTGTAATCATCCACACTCTTGCAGTCTGTATTCTTGGCTACCCAGGTATCGGTAAGCTCAGGTGCACGCTTAAAGCTCTGCAGAGTGACCTTAAATACCACTTCCTGTCCGGCCAGCTCTTCCGAAGAGTATTCCTTCGGGAAAGTCAGATCGAGATCCTTGGTCTCACCTTTTTTCATTCCGATGATCCCGTCCTCAAATCCGTCGATAAACGTTCCGGAGCCTATGGTCAGCTCATAATTATTTGCAGTACCGCCGTCAAAAGCCACTCCGTCCTTGGTTCCCACATAATTAATGGTAACCACATCTCCGTTCTGAACACTGCCTTCCGTTACTTCCTCAGCCTTGTTCTGAAGTTCTTCCTTGATCCTTCCGTCAACCATATCATCGGTTACGGCTTCTACTGTGTTATCAAGAGTCAGTCCCTTATATTCTCCGATGGTCACATATTTGCTCACATCATCCACGGAAACAAGCCTTGTATCTCCGGAGGCTGCCTCTTCGCTGTCTTTATTGGAATCCGTTTCTTCTGACTCTTTGGAATCTGCAGATCCGGAATCTTCTTTATCTGTTGTATCCTGCGCTTCTGCTGCAGGTTTTTTGTCATCTTTCTGGTCTGTTGATGTGCCACATGCAGTGATCGCCAGTGCCGCACACAGTGCAAGAACCATGAGATATGCTTTTTTCTTCATAACCTACTCCCTTCATCAAGTACTGTCGGTTCGATTATAATCTTTTTTTATACAGATTTGTAAAGTGTGTTTGCTGTCTTACATTTCCGGTACCGGTGTCGGTCTGGAAGAATCCCACACCTCCGATACATCAAACAGGTCACTGAGCATATCCGGATTGTAATACATTCTGTATCCATCCAGATTCCGTCTTCCCTGACGGAAATATTCACTTGTGATCTGCACAAAATACTGACTGGAATCTACATTGCAGAAATAGCGGTAGCCACGGCTTTTGTAATACTCATACTTCTCATTATCCGAGGTGTATCCTTCCCAGTCGCCGATATCCGCACCAAAGGCAAAAATGATCATATCGGTTTTTCCGAGGATGGGTGCCACATATTTTTCCCATTTTTTATTATCGGTCTTCAACTCCGCTGCTGTGGAGCTTGTAGCGTTTCTGTGACCCCAGGTATGGCTTGCAAATTCCCACCCGTCCTTTTTCATGGCCTTCGCCACTTTTTTGGCTGCTTTTACTTCTTTATCATAGTCAAAATCCGGATTGGCCTTGAGAAAAGCCTTCTGGTCATCCTGAAGATTCTTCTTGGTCTTATATGCCCCATCTGTACGGTAGCCCAGAACACCATTATAACCGGTCATTGCCAGGATACCCTTTCTTCCATGATAGGAAAAATCCGGATGTTCTTTGATAAAGGAATCCAGGATCGGCACCACATCGTAATCTCCGGTCACAACTGTACCGTCTGCCTTCTTATACTCGCATTTGATATCTCCGTTGTCGTCGATCACCAGCTTTGTGGCAAATCCGTCTCCGTCCATATAATGATAGTAGCTGACGTCATCCTCTGAAAGAACAAAAGGAATCTTGCCTTCCGGCAGCATGATCTTTCCCCTGCTCATGGTTCCGTCATCATTGATCACAGCCATATCATGAGGACTCACCAGTACGTAACCCTTATCATACATGATCTGGAGCATTTTTTTGAACTCGCTGACTGTGGTCATCATCTGATTATATCCGGCCTCATCGGAATCTCCGTCAAAGGCCAGTGAGGTATTCACGATCAGGGAATGAAAAAATACATGGGTGATATTCTCAAGTGGATATTCCACACAGGCATCTCTTTTTTTCATGTAGGCTGCTGCTGCTTCCTGCATCTTGTCACTGGTGGCAAATTTCCAGTTGTTTTTCAACACGGAGATCGCGCCGGTGTAATCATACTGCTGTGCCAGTTTTTTGGCTTTTTTGAGAAGTGTTTTTTCGTCTGAGGAAGTACTGTCGGAGCTGTTCTCGGCAGCTTCTCTTTTCTGTGTTTCTTTTTCTGCCTTTTTTTCTTCCTTCGGTGTCTCGGCAGCTGCCGGCTGGTCCTCCGGATCCGCTGCTACTTTGGCTTCTTCGGACTGTTCTTCTTCGGCTTCCGCAGCTTCTGCTTCCGCTTCATCAGACTGTGTATCCTCGTCATCCTGTGTCCCGGAAATCATATTGTCCACCTGAACAGTGACCGGATGGTTTCCGCCCACAAGAAGTGACGCCGCAAGCACTGTTGTCAGTACACCTGCAATTTTTTTCTTCATAATAATATATATGCCCCTTTCTAAAAGTCCCCTCGTATCTCCGGATATGACCGTTACATCGGCGGTACCGGTGTCGGTCTTGCCGGATCAAAAACATCTTTTACGTCAAAAAGATCGGATAACAGTTCCGGATTATAATACATACGGTATCCATCCAGATTCCGTCTTCCCTGACGGAAGTACCGATCCCGGATCTGTACATAATACTGGCTGGAATCCACGTTGCAGTAATAATTATATCCCTGCCCCTTCAGATATTCGAATTTATCCCCGGAATACTCCTGGTCATTGGTAATGTCGGTTCCAAAAGCAAAAATGATAACATCCGTTCCCCCGATCAGCGGATCTACATTTTTCTTGAAACGTTCGGTATCTGCCTGAAGCTTCTCCAGTGTGACCTGTCCCACATTCTGATGTCCCCAGGTATGGCTCGCAAATTCCCAGCCTTCTGCCTTCATGGCATCGGCAACCTTTTTTGCGGCTGTCCGTTCTTTTTCCAGGCTGAAATCCGGATGTTCATCCAGCCACTGTACTTTATTCTCATCCAGATCTGCCGGACGGGTCTCATAGCTTTCGTCGGTACGGTATCCCAGGATCCCGTTGTATCCGGTAAGTGCCAGGATTCCTTTTGCACCGCGGTATGAAAAATCCGGATGCTTTTCCACAAAACGGTCGATCAGCGGAACCATGTCGTAATCTCCCACGGAGACACTTCCGTCATCTTCCACATATTCATTGCGGATCTTTCCTTTATCATCCACGATCAGCTTCGTGGCATAGCCGTCACCGTCCATGTAATGATAATAGCATACATCATCCTGTGAGAGGACAAACGGCGTTTTCCCAGGCGGAAGAAGGATCTCTCCCTCTGTGATATTCCCGTTGTCGTCTGCCTTTGCCATGTCCTTGATGCTTACCATCACATAGCCCTTGTCATACATGATCTGCGTAATCTTGTTAAACTCATCAATGGTTGTCATGACCTGATTATAATCTGCTTCTTTGTAGTCTCCGTCAAACGCTTTGGATGGATCCTTGATCAAAATATGATAAAAGACATGTGTCACCTTTTCAAGGGGCCATGCCGTACAGGTTGCTTTTATGTCTTCGTATTTTTTTGCAGCTGCCTGCATCTTCTTATCCGAATCATAGGACGGAGCCTTTTTCAGAAGATCGATAGCTTTGTCATAGTTATACTGACTGGCCAGAAGCTCTGCCTCTGCGAGAGTATCTTTGGAAGCGGTCTCTGTATTTTTAGTACCTGCTTCTAAAGCTTTTTCTCCGGAAACAGTCTGTTCTTTCTGTTTGTCAGAAGAAACCATCTTCTCTTTTGAAGCCTTCTCACTTCTGCCCTTCAGTGCACCGACCCCTACTGATGCCCCGACTGCGACGATCATTGCCGCTGTTATGATGGCCAGACGTTTTCTGCGTTCCTTAAGCTGGCGCTTTCTGCGGCGTTTCAATACCTCTTTCCGCCATTCTTCATACTCAGGAGTCCCCATTTCCGGTCGGGTTCCCCGGGGCTTGTTCTCTTTCATATAATATTTCCTCCATCTCTGGTTTATCCATTACATATGTTAGCTCAAAGATAGTTATGTCCTCTAATCTCTGCAGCATACACAGATGAACTGCATCGTAATCATTATAACTGGTAACTGCTGAAATTTCCACCGTTCCACCTGTCTTTTTCACTTTTTTAATTGCCTTTTTGACGAAACAATGCTAAAATGTTGTTTGCGTAATGTAACCGATTGCGAAACAAATATATATACAGGGGGATTCTCAAATGAGTACAGTTACCATCGTTCTTCTGGTCATCCTCGTTATTCTGATCGCAGCAGTGATCGCACTCTATTTCTTCGGAAAAAAAGCTCAGAAAAAACAGGACGAACAGCAGGCTCAGATCCAGGCTAACAAGCAGACAGTTTCCATGCTGGTCATCGATAAAAAACGGATGCCGCTGAAAGATTCCGGACTTCCACAGATGGTCATCGACCAGACACCTAAGCTTATGCGCCGGTCCAAGCTTCCGATCGTAAAAGCCAAAGTCGGTCCGAAGATCAACATCCTTATTGCAGATGAAAAAGTTTTTGATCTGATCCCGGTCAAAAAAGAGATCAAAGCTGAAGTCAGCGGCCTTTACATCGTTGGCGTAAAAGGAATCCGTGGTTCTCTCGAAGCACCACAGAAGAAGAAAAAAGGCTTCCTCGCAAGATTCCGTAAATGATCAGAATCCAAAACAGCCGCCATGCTTTCAGGAATTCCCCTGATGCACGGCGGCTTTTCTTATGTAGTGTAATTATATATCTTTTATTTTCTGCAGGATCTATAAAACAAAATCCTTGCAGTCTCTTGGCTGTACCTGGATCGCCAGATAGCAGTCTGCCACATGTTCTTCATTCATATCCAGCGCATAATCTGCTTTAATCTGAAGGTTCTCTTCGCTTTCCGTCAGCTCCAGATTCGTAGCTGAGATCCCCATCTGAAGTGTTCCGTAAGGGGTAGTATAATAGGTCATGTTTTTTTTGCCCTGTTCAAATACCATGTGTACATTGACCAGACCCTTCTTGCTGACCTCCAGACCCTTTCCGGATACTTTTATGTAATTGATGGTGGGCTCTGCTGTTTCATCCAGCAGTTCCTCATATCTGAGGTAATGAGAACCATTGCGGAAATAATACTGTCCCGGAACAATGATCTCTATAGGTTCCTGATCCCCCTGTGCATCCATCATCTGAAGCCCTCTTACATGGATCAAAACTTCTTTCTGCATTCTTTTCTCCTATCATTTATGTACAGATCTGTTTAATATTTTTCGATATCGATCTTCTGTGTTTTTTCTACGTTATACGGCAGGATGGAATTGGCAAAATCCTTAAACTTCTCTGCAAGATCACTTACATAAAAACGATACGGAAATTCCTCCTGTGCTACCTCATTGCTGGCAAGATCCAGTCTGGAGAGTAACTTTTTAAGCTCCAGCGCCGTCTCATATGCAGGATTCACAAGGCAGACCTCCTCACCCATGATCTTGCGGATGGTAGATCTTAAAAGAGGATAGTGCGTACATCCGAGGATCAGTGTATCGATCTTCTGCTCCTGCAGCTCCTTCAGATATCTTCTCGCAACTTCCTCGGTGACCGGATCATGATACCAGCCCTCTTCTACCAGCGGAACAAACAGCGGGCACGCTTTTCCGATCACGGTGATCTCCGGATCCAGTTCCTTCAGATAAGAGGCATGGATACCGCTTCCTACCGTGCCCACCGTTCCGATAATGCCCACCCGTTTATTTCTGGTTTCCTGGGCAGCAACTTTGGCACCGGCCTCGATCACTCCAAGGATCGGGATATCCAGTTCATCCTTCACCGCATCCAGAGCAAATGCACTGGCTGTATTACAGGCCACCACAATGGCCTTCACCTTCTGTTCCTGCAGAAAATGAATGATCTGGCGGGAATAACGGATCACCGTTTCTCTGGATTTGCTTCCATAGGGAACTCTGGCTGTGTCTCCGAAATATACGATTTTTTCCGATGGGAGATTGCGCATGATCTCCCTGGCTACTGTCAGTCCTCCGATACCGGAATCAAACACACCCACCGGTGCGTTTCTGTCTATATTCATTGATCTTATCTCCTGAAATAATTAATCGAACGTGATTGGTCCGTTGAAATATTGTATCACCAATCCAGGGCTTGCGCAAGCCAGAAGGATATCTTCACCGGCTTATTTTCCCCGTTATCCTCTGCTTTTTCAAAACAGAATTCCGGATAGATTGTTCCCCACCAGGCATAAAACTGTGGCTGCCGATCACCGGCAGTTCTTCTCTCCCAGGTACTCCCTGCAAGGATCACTGCCGTGAGCAAAAGGAACCCTCCTGCTTTTTTTAATACATGCTTCTTCATTTTTATATGCTCCATGAGAAAGCCCTCCTGTCAAAAATCTTCTGATGATCTTATCCAGAGATATACTGTACGATTTATCGTACTGATCATCATCTGTATTATTAACAGTCCGGCTCCCATCTATTCATTACTGCCGTAATCCACTTCCAGAAGCTCACCTTCCACCCATATCTCCGGAAGCCAGGGCAGCGTTCCATCCTGACAGAACTGATGATATACCTCCCGCAGAGTCACACCCTTCTTCTGCTGCCCGGATGTGCGGTTCTCCTGGATTCCCTGAAGGTATTCCCCTATGGAGCTTTCCCGGGCTCCTTTCCAGTAAAAAACATCTCCCAGCATATCCGTCCGGAACACGTAGACATCCTCTCCGATATGCTCTTCCTGCTTCAGATATCCGATCAGTGCTTCCCGGGATCCCTCTTCCAGGATCTGTTCATCCAGGATCAGCACTTCAAGATGACCCAGATCCAGAAATTTTTCCTGAGACCGGTTGTAGACTGCCTCGATCTCCTGAAAGTCCCGGCCGGAAAGAGTCAGCACAGAAATCGGATCTTCGTCCGGTTTTTCCTGTCCGGTAGCTGTACTCATATCCGGCATTGCATATTTCAGCACAAAGCCATTCTCTGAAACACCGGCCCCCAGTGCCAGCGGATAAGCTCTTTTTTCCGGTTCTACTGCCGCACAGCCTGATCCCGTCAAAGTGATGACCAGGACAAGTCCTGCCACAGTTACTTTTTTCTTCCGTCTTCCCCGGTTTTCCGTACTGAGAAAAAGCTGTATCACAAGCAGAAACGGCACAAAGATGTACCCCAGATACCAGCCATAATACTCCCGTATCCCCATCCCGTTTCTCTCATACAGGGAAAGCAGCCAGCCTGCTGCCGGGATCCAGTACCGGCCGGTCCCGAATCCGGTTTTTTCCGCGATCTGATTTCCGTAATGAAACAAACTTCCCAGAGAAAACAAAAGTCCGAATACCAGAAATCCCATCCATATCACATCAAATCTCGCCAGTACGTTTCCCGGAAGATCTGCACCCTCCAGAAGAGGCAGTACCGGACAGATCTCGTTTTTAAGGCGTGCACCTCCAAAGACTGCCGGAAGAAGGAGCTGCATTCCAAAAATGATCCCGCAAACTGTAAGAAAAGCCAGGATCACAGGTTTTCTGGCACTTCCCTGTTTTTTTGCATACTCCAGCCCGAAGGGAAGAAGTCCTGCTCCTGAAAAAGCACACAAAAGTGTATACAGATCACGGAGCCATCGCTCTCCTGTAAATCCTGTTTCCGGATCTTTCATCACTTCCATAAAGTACTCTGTTTTTCCCTGCCCTGCACATAAAAGCATCAGAAGAAGGATTCCTGCCAGAAAAATCCTTCCGGACACCTCAGCGATCCGCCCTCTTCTCTGCATTCCGCGATGCGTTCCCAGACTACAGGCTGCAACTGCAAGAAGAGACAGCCATTTTCCGGAAATCCCGCTGATCAGACTTTCCGGGATCACCTCCCCCAGAAGGCCCGAAAGAAATGCCGAACTTGCGATCACATATACCAAAAAGAACAGTCCGATAAATCGTACAGTAAAACTTCCTGTCCTTTTGGAAAGCTCTCCATATGCAGGTGTCAGACGTATCAGCCAGATCACATAAAAAGAGAGCACTACGGCCGCAGCAGCTGTCCCTGCCATGGCACTGATGCCCAACATCGCTCCATTCTTAAACAGGCACAGCAGAAACGGCGCCGGAAACACCAGTATGATCTGCCGAAAAAGCTGTCTGTGGGAAATCCTGTTATTCTCCGCAAATCTCATAACCTTTATCCTTTCCGGCTCCATGGCCTTGTCCGAAGCCTGCGTTTCTGGGCATTTCTGGCATACAGCGGCCGGAATTTCCGCTTCCGGAAGGGCTGTCGCAAAATCCTTCCACCGGTTTCCGCCTCACTGTTCTTCTCTACAAAAGGTACCAGATATGGGACACCGAAGCTTAAAAGTCCTGCCAGATGCGCCATGGTGAGATACAGTCCCAACACGATTCCGAATATACCTAGAAATCCTCCCAGAAACAGAAAAGCGTACTTCAGAAGCCGGAATGCAGAAGCAAATTCCTCATTAGGTATAGCCAGTGATCCCAGTGCTGTCAGTGCCACGATGATCACTACCACCGGGCTGACAAGATTGGCCTCCACCGCAGCCTGTCCGATGATCAGTCCTCCTACGATCCCAATGGCATTTCCAAGAGCTCCCGGGATCCGCACACCAGCCTCCCGTATCAGCTCAAAAGACAGTTCCAGGAACACCAGCTCCACTACACTGGAAAATGGAACGCCCTCTCTTGCCTGTGCAAAGGAAAGGATCAGATTCGCCGGAAGGATCTGTGTATGAAACCGGATCACAGCCAGATAAAGTCCGGGGAGCAGCGTTGCCACAGCCATGGCCAGATACCGGAGCACCCGCAGGAAGGATGCCATCTCAAAACGGTTGTACCAGTCTTCACTGCTTTCCATAAAGCTGTTGAATGCTCCGGGAACCACCAGTGCCACCGGCGAGTTGTCACAGAGCAGAACTGCTTTTCCATTCAGCAGCTCCTGGGCTGCCCGGTCCGGCCGCTCCGTTGTCTGAAACTGAGGAAAAGGAGAATACCATGCTTCTTCTGTCAGCTGTTCCAGCATCCCGCTGTCCAGGATCCCGTCCACTGCAAAAGATTCCAGGCGCTCTTTCACAGCAGTCAGAAGCTCCTCATGGACCAGATCCTCCACATAAAGAAGCTGTACCACCGTATTGGAGCGTACACCGATGCTGCTCTGCTCCACCTTCAGCCTGGTATCCCGGATCCGCTTTCTCACAAGGGCCGCATTGGTTTTTACACTGTCACAGAAGCCCTCCTTGGAGCCTCTGAGGACCTTTTCCGTTTTCACCTCTGATACAGCCAGCCCCGGATATCCTTTACTGGAAATTTTCATTGCTTTGTCGTATCCATCCAGAAAGAAAACTGCATTTCCCGAAAGAATGGCACCAAATACCTCCTCCATGGAAGACAGCTCCTTCACATCTGCAATTCCAAGACTGTTTCGGCGGATAAATTCCCGGATCTTTTCCTCCGGGATCTCCCAGAAATGATTGATCATTTTTCCGATAGCAGAATCATCCAGCATCATGTTTGAAACCGCAACCTCAATATAGACCATCAGACAGTCCGCCTTATGTCCCTCACCAAGGCGCATGGGCCTGATCAGGATATCATCGCAGTTTTCACACCGTTTCCGGATATACGATTCATTTTCATGAAGAGATATCGATATCTTCCTTGTTTCCATAAAGTCACCATCCTTTACAGCAAGTTCCCCCACTGCTTATTGCTTTTCGCAATTGAAACAGGGGACTTACTTGATTCGGTTAAAAAAAGAGATGCCCCAATGACATCTCTCTTAATATTCCCGCATATCCGGTTCTTATTCTTTTTTCTCGGCCTCTTTGGCCTCATTCTCCGCGCGGATAGTACGGATGATCGCTTTTCGTTGATTCTCCAGATGATGGAAAGAAATATCCTGCGCCTTTTGCACATCTCCTTCACGGATGGCTTTTACCAGTTCTTCATGCTCACTGACCAGAAGATTTCTTGTCTGCTCCTCCTTCAGATACTCTACACGATAACGGTACATCTGCTCACGGAGATTATTCAGGACCTGATTCAGACGCTTATTATCAGAAGCCTGATATATGATCTCGTGGAAAGCCACATCGGTTTCCGCCAGACGGACCAGATTTCCCTCTGCTTTTGTTTTTTCAAATTCCTTGGCTGCCACCCAGAGCCTTCCCAGCTCATCCTCTGTGATCAGCTTGCACGCTTTTTCTATGGCAACATTTTCGAGGGCGATACGCACCTCCAGAACATCGTTCAGATCCTTCTCTGTGATGCTGGCTACCTGTGCACCTCTGCGTGGGATCATCACTACAAGACCTTCCTGCTCCAGCTTACGCATAGCCTCACGCACCGGTGTTCTGCTCACGCCAAGACGCTCTGCAAGGGCGATCTCCAGAAGTCTTTCGCCCGGCTTCAGCTCTCCCTTCAGGATTGCCTGCCGCAAGGTGTTAAAAACAACATCCCGAAGCGGCAGATATTCATTCATATCCACAGAAAAATCACTTGTCATTTGTAACTCCTCCATCTCTATTGTAAATATCCGTGGCAAATACAGTCTTTGCAAGCCCGCTCTTTCTGAGGCTTCTGGCTGCCGCGGCCATCTTATCTCTGTTATCAAAGATTCCAAACACAGTAGGACCGCTTCCGCTCATCACGGCTTTCAGCGCACCTTTTTCTTCCATAAGATTTTTGATATTGCCGATCACAGGATACTGTCGGATGATCCCCGGTTCAAATACATTCTCCATTCTGGATGCCATGGCATACAGATCATTATTTCTGATAGCTCCGATGAGTCCATCGATGTCCGGATGTTTTCCGATCCCTTCCAGATTCAGATTCTCATAGGCTGTTTTTGTGGAAACATTGATCCCCGGTTTTCCTATCAGAACATAACATTTCGGAACTTCCGGAAGTCTGGTCAGCTTCTCTCCGATTCCCTCCGCAAGAGCTGTTCCCCGCATGATACAATACGGAACATCTGCTCCGACCTTTACTGCACGTTCCATCAGCTGTTCTTCGGTAAGCCCTAAATGGAACATCCGGTTCACACCCACAAATGCGGCCGCTGCATCGGAGCTGCCTCCTGCCATGCCTGCTGCCACCGGGATAAATTTACGAAGCTTGATGGAAAGTCCCTCTTCAACATCGAACTCCTCCATCAGCATCTGTGCTGCCTTATATACAAGATTTCTCTGATCTGTAGGAATAAACGGAAGATTGGTCGTCAGTACGATCCCCGGCCGTCTGGTCTTTCTGATATCCAGGATATCATACATACGGATGGTCTGCATGATCATGCGTACCTCATGATAACCGTCCTCTCTCTTTCCCAGAACATCAAGTCCGAGATTGATCTTTGCCATTGCTTTTAAACGCATAAGCCCCTCCATTTGTACTTTGTATACAGTATTTATACATGTATTTTATATGATTTTTACATTCTTTTCAACAGCAAAATATTCCACTTTTTATTTGATCTGACCTTCCACTTTTTTCACAACAAGAAGCGGAGTTCCCGGAGAGGGTTCCTGATTTTCCTTGAGAGCATTGATCGTCCGGATCTCCTGGATAGATGTGTGATATTTCCTTGCGATATCCCACAATTCATCTCCCGGTTTTACCATATAAACCAGGATTCCCGGCATAGCCTGGAGTTTTTTCATATCCAGTGGTTTTTCCTCTACTTTCTCAATGACAAATACCGGTTCTCTGGCAACTGCCAGAAGCTCCAGTCCTACAGTTGCCCGGATCTCGATCTCATTTCCATCTGCCATGGCTGCGGAAAGCTGCTCCAGCTTTGCTTTTAACTGATAACAGCTGTCCTGTCGGATCCCTCTTGCTTCCACCATATGGGAAAACGGTATCATTGCCTCCATGGAATAAAACGGCATATCATCATTTCCAATAATGTACAGGATCTTCAGCATAACCACGCCATCTGCCTGCACACCGTTCTCTACGATCCTGGTCTTATCGATCTTCACTTTTCCCTGACTGTGACACAGCTGGAGGACTTTTCCCTGAGTCTCCTTTACCTGGATCCTGTCACTGATCCTGCATCTGGAAAAATTACGTACCAGAAGCCGTTCCAGTACCTCATTCTTTCCTTCCGGAACACATTCACGGATCGGTGTATACACATCGGTAATAAGATCATATTCCTCTTCCCTGAAAAATTTCATATCCAGCTCCAGCACAACATCCGAAACAAGGATCCGTTCTTCCCCATCGACATCCGGTTTGGCCTCCAGACTCTGATGCATCACCGAAACTTCGATCAGCGGGATCAGTTCCTCCGTGCAGTCCGGACATTCCACTTCTCCGGAAAAAGGCAGCGAATATTCCAGCCACTGCACCGGGGCTTCTGTATCTTCTGCTCCGTACAGCACAAAAACAGACAGCTCTCCCCTTGCCTTTACCACATTTTCCTCCGGCTTCAGATCCAGTCCCCGTACATCCATAGTATACCAGATCAGGCTGGCGATATCCGGACGATTGGAGGCAATGGTATACTCATCCTTGATCCGGAGTGTATCTTTTTTATGTACGGTAAGTCCCAGAAAACGGACTGTTTTTTTTCTGACGGATACCTCTTCTGCATCCAGCGCCACCGGCAGGCGGATCTGTTCCGTTTCATCCACAGTCGCACAAAAAGTTACCAAAGCTTTGATATTGAGCTTTCTGGAATGGATCAGGCGGATCGTAAGATCTTCAATTTCCCACTTCAGACACATTTTATCCCCGTTTATGATATCCTTCAGGTTCAAGGTTTCCTCAAATGGAAGTTTTGCAGTAAGACTGCTGACGATCCCTCTTTCTTCCCCCACATAAAGGATATCTACCTGCAGATTTCCCGTAAGAATACCTTTCCCGTCAGTAAGACGGACATCATCCATAATGATCCTGCCCTTATTCTGGATCAGTCTTCCTGCATCCGGTTTTACATCCGGTACATTAAAATCCTCATCAAAAGTGATCTGACTTTTTGCCCTGCTTTTTTCCTTTAATATCTGCATGCTTTCTTTTTTTAATTCCACAGTCTATTCCCCTTTCTCCGACTCTTTTTTCACCGGACTGCTGCTTTCCCGGAACGTTACCGGCTTTTCCTGTTTCCGGGTTTTTATCACAATGCAGGGATAGGACGGAACTCCTGCCTCCTTAAGATCCTCCGGTCCAAGAAGTTTTGTAACAAAAAATATCCCATTCGAGGATTCTCCAAGCTCCTCTACCTGGATGCTGTATCCGCCACTCATCTGCCGCCCGTACCCTTTGGCCAGGTAAAGATCCTCTCCGGTTTCATAACTCAGCTGAAATTCCTTTTCCTTTTTTTCTTCCATAAGCCTGGAAAGCTCCTCCGGGATATCCCGGCGTTCCACAACGATGTAATCTACCGGTTTTCGTTCTTCTTCCTCCACCCGGACAAATCGACACCCGGAAAGCAGCAGTGCCAGCACGGCAGCTGTCAGCACGATCCGCAGAAATACTGCTTTTTTCATAATATAAGCCACCTGCATGATTCGTTACTGTTCACTCCGTTCTCAGTAACACGCTTTGCGGAAGATCACCAGTAAACAGTAACCATTATTCAGTATTTATTCTATGTGAGCAGGGAAAGATTTATTGCAACTATCGGATTTTCTTCGTATAATATAAAAATACCATCTTACTGCGGAACTCTCCGCAAGTATCTATAACAGAAAGGACAAAAGACATGATTCGATTCATACTTGTCTGTATCGTGGTGATCGCCTATCTGGTGCTGACCATTCCGGTTCTCCTTGTAGAATGGATCATCGGGAAATTTTCTCCCATGACTAAGGATATCAGCTCTCTGCGCATGGTACAGGCCATATTCAAATTCATCCTGTGGATCACAGGCGCCAAAGTCACCGTCATCGGCGAAGAAAACGTTCCAAAGGATCAGGCTGTTCTCTATGTAGCAAACCACCGGAGCTATTTCGACATCCTGCTCACCTACAGCCGCTGTCCGATCCGCACCGGCTATGTTGCCAAGAAGGAAATGGAGCATTATCCGCTGCTCTCCAACTGGATGCGCAATCTCTACTGTCTCTTTCTCGACAGAGAGGATATCAAGCAGGGTCTGAAAACGATCCTTCAGGCCGCAGACTATGTGAAATCCGGCATTTCCGTATGTATCTTCCCGGAAGGAACCAGAAATAAGAATGCTGATGAAACAGAAATGCTGCCTTTCCATGACGGCAGCTTCAAGATCGCAGCCAGAGCCAAAAGCCCGATCATTCCTATTGCGATCAGCAACTCTGCCAATATCTGGGAAGCCAATTTCCCGAAGATGACACCTACACACGTAGTGATCGAATATGGCAAGCCTATCATTCCTTCAGAGCTTGACCGGGATACTCAGCGCCGCTTAGGTTCCTATACACAGGATATCATCAAAGAAATGCTGATCAAAAACAAAGAACTGGTGTGAACATCAAAAAAACCATATCTATGTCTGTTTTTCGACATAAGATATGGTTTTTTTATTACTGTGTACCTGCTCCCAGGATTTTTTCCGCATTTTCGATACGTTCTTTTGTTGGCGGATCAATTCCCTTCAGCGGATAATCAATATGCAGATTTTCCCATTTAAAGGTTCCCAGTGTGTGATATGGAAGAACCTCCACTCTCTCAACTGTCTTCAGTGTTGCGATAAAGTCAGCCAGCCGGTGGAGATAGTCATCCCGGTCATTGCGTTCCGGAACCAGTACGTGACGGATCCACATGGATACGCCCATATCGGAAAGCTTCCGGGCCATGGCAAGGATATTTTTATTGGTACATCCTGTGAGGATCTTATGCTGTTCCTCATCAATGTGCTTGATATCCAGCATGACAAGATCTGTGTATTTCATCAGTTCTTCCCATTTTTCATACCACGGACCCACTTCTGTGTAAGGGTTGCCGCTGGTATCAAGTGTTGTGTGGATCCCAAGTTTTTTTGCTTTTCTGAACAGCTCAGTGAGGAAATCGATCTGTAACAGTGGCTCGCCTCCACTCACAGTAATACCGCCCTTACTTCCCCAGTAAGAGCGGTATCGACAGGCTTTTTCAAGCAGCTCATCTGCTGTGTACTCCGTCCCTGTTTTCATTTGCCAGGTGTCCGGATTGTGGCAGAACTGGCAGCGCATGGCGCAGCCGCTCAAAAAGATCACATACCGGACTCCTGGTCCGTCAACAGAGCCGAAGCTCTCCAGTGAGTGGACGTAGCCAGTGATTTTTTTCTGGTCGTCCATATTTTTTATTACATCCTTTCGTGGCAGGTTCTTGCGATAACGTCAAGCTGCTGCTCTCTTGTAAGGTCGATAAACTTAACAGCGTATCCGGAAACACGGATCGTGAAGTTTGCATACTCCTCTTTTTCCGGATGCTCCATAGCATCGATAAGTTTCTCTTTACCGAATACGTTTACATTGAGGTGATGTGCACCACGGTCAAAGTATCCGTCAAGTACATTTACAAGATTCTCTGTACGCTCTTCCTCAGAATGGCCAAGTGCATCCGGGTTGATCGTCTGAGTATTGGAGATTCCGTCAAGGGCATCCTCATAGTCAAGCTTTGCAACAGAGTTCAGGGAAGCAAGAAGTCCGTTCTGCTCTGCGCCGTAAGACGGGTTTGCTCCCGGTGCCAGAGGCTCGCCGGCTTTTCTTCCGTCCGGAAGAGATCCTGTAGCTTTACCATAAACAACATTGGATGTGATGGTAAGGATGGATGTGGTTGGCTTGGAATCACGATAGGTATGGATGTGTTTCAGCTTCTCAAGGAATGTGGAAAGCAGAGTTGTTGCAATCTCGTCTGCTCTGTCATCATCGTTACCATAACGTGGGAAGTCACCCTCAACCTGGAAGTCTGTTGTGATTCCGTCCTCGTCACGGATTGCTTTTACTTTTGCATATTTGATAGCGGAAAGGGAATCTACTACGTGTGAGAATCCGGCGATACCTGTTGCGAAGGAACGGTCAACCTTTGTATCGATAAGTGCCATCTCAGCTGCCTCATAGTAGTATTTATCATGCATGTAGTGGATCATGTTCAGTGTTCCAACATACAGATGTGCAAGCCAGTCCATCATCTGGTCGTATTTTGCGATTACCTCATCATAGTCAAGATACTCGGAAGTGATCGGCTGGTACTGCGGTCCTACCTGCTGTTTTGTCTTCTCATCAACACCACCGTTGATCGCGTAAAGAAGACATTTTGCAAGGTTAGCACGAGCACCGAAGAACTGCATCTCTTTACCGGTCTCTGTAGCAGATACACAGCAGCAGATGCTGTAGTCATCGCCCCATACCGGACGCATAACATCATCGTTCTCATACTGGATGGAACTTGTTGTAACAGAGATGTCTGCTGCATATTTCTTGAAGTTCTCAGGCAGTCTTGAAGAGTAGAGAACTGTAAGGTTCGGCTCCGGAGCCGGTCCCATATCCTCAAGTGTATGAAGGAAACGATAGTCGTTCTTTGTTACCATGGAACGTCCGTCCTGTCCCATACCTGCTACTTCCAGAGTTGCCCATACCGGGTCACCGGAGAAGAGCTGGTTGTAAGACGGGATACGAGCGAATTTAACCATACGGAATTTCATTACGATATGGTCAACAAGCTCCTGTGCCTCTTTCTCTGTAAGAGTTCCGTTCTCAAGGTCTCTCTCAATATAGATATCAAGGAATGTGGAGATACGTCCAACACTCATTGCAGCTCCGTTCTGAGTTTTGATCGCTGCAAGATATCCGAAGTACAGCCACTGGAATGCTTCCTTTGCGTTCTTAGCCGGCTGGGAAATATCAAAGCCATAGATCTGAGCCATTTCTTTCATCTTCTTCAGAGCACGGATCTGATCTGCGATCTCCTCACGAAGCTGGAAGTCATAACGTCTCATACCCTGACGGTCGCATGCTGCGAAATCTTTCTCTTTACCTGCGATCAGATAATCAATTCCGTAAAGAGCAACTCGTCTGTAATCACCTACGATACGTCCACGTCCGTAAGTATCCGGAAGTCCTGTAAGGATCTTGTTGTGACGTGCTCTCTTCATCTCCGGTGTGTAGATATCGAATACACCCTGGTTGTGTGTTTTGAACTCATAGTTGTTGAAAACATCTTTGATCTTGTCGCTTACATGGTATCCGTAAGTCTCACATGCCTGCTCTGCCATTTTGATTCCGCCGTATGGCATGAAAGCACGTTTCAGAGGTTTGTCTGTCTGAAGACCTACAACCTGCTCCAGGTCTTTGAGTTCCTCATCGATATATCCAGGACCGTATGCTGTAATTCCTGTTACTACCTCTGTCTCCATATCAAGAACGCCGCCTTTAGCACGCTCTTCTTTCTGAAGCTCCTGAAGCTTGCCCCAGAGTTTATCTGTTGCCTCTGTTGGTGCTTCCAGAAAGGAAGCATCTCCATCATATGGTGTATAGTTCATACTGATGAAATTACGAACATCGATCTTCTCTTTCCAACGATCACCCTTAAAACCATTCCACTGTTCAAAATCAACTTTTGCCAATTTGTTACACATCCTTTCCTGTTGTCTCAATATTTCGTTCACTGCCCGCGCAGTTAGTAATATATAACATTTCTCATGACGACCATAAGATAACAGATTCCGGATTTAAAGTCAACAGCTTGGAAGTATGTTCTTTATAATATACAAGTAATTGTATTATTGATAAAAATAATGAGAAAATTGTACCAGATATTGTACAATGTCGGGCGTCTGACGGACGCTCCTGGGCGGAGGGCGTTTCCTTTCCAGGGGGGACACTTTGGCATGGGCAGGTTTGCGAGGGGGAAAGGCGCTCGGAGTTACGAAGCCCGCTTTTCCCCCTCGCGCTCCCCCTTTCCGGGCACGTCGCTGTTCTGCGCTGTGGTATGGGGTAGTGTATTGGCAAATACCTGTATGCTGCTGTATTGGTGGCGTCAGGCTGAGCCGATTTTTTTCCGCCGGACGGAAGGCGGTCTGCGCAGCAGACCTGTTCCTGGTGGTTGTTGTATTGCTGGCGCTAATCTGCTCCTGCCTGTTGTTCTATTGCTGGCGCTAATCTGCTCCTGCCTGCTGTATTGCTGGCGCTAATCTGCTCCTGCCTGCTGTATTGCTGGTGCTCACTTGCTCCCGTCTGTTGTCACATCACTGGCATAGACATACTTCTGCCTGTCGCTGTATTGACGGCGCTCACTTGCTCCCGTCTGTTGTCACATCACTGGCATAGACATACTTCCATTAACAACAGGGAACAGGCCCGCTGCGCGGGCCGCTTTCCCGTCCGGCGAAACAAAAATCGGCTCAGCCTGACACTGCCAATACAGCAGCATACAGGACTAAGCCGATAAATTCCCACACTCCAAGGCGTAGCACAGCGGCGTGCCCGGAGGGGTGGGGTGTGGGGAGGGGAAACGGGCTTCGCAACTCCGAGTGCCTCCCCTCCCCACGAATTTCCCCGTTTTTTCAAAACAGAACTTTTTTACCCAAAAAATCTACAACACTTTGGAAAGAAACTCCTTCGTCCTTTCCTCTCGAGGATCCCCAAACAGTTCTTTCGGATTTCTATCCTCAAGAATCACCCCATCATCCATAAAAAGCACTCTGTCGCTGACCTCCCTTGCAAAGCCCATCTCATGGGTAACCACCAGCATGGTCATACCTTCTTTTGCAAGCTCCTTCATAACCTCAAGAACCTCTCCGACCATCTCCGGATCAAGAGCTGATGTTGGTTCATCGAACAGAAGCACCTGGGGATTCATTGCAAGGGCTCTGGCAATGGCAACCCTCTGCTTCTGTCCGCCTGAAAGCTTTCCGGGATAGACATCGGCTTTTTCTTCAAGGCCGACTCTTTTCAAAAGAACCCTCGCCTTCTGATCAGCTTCCGCTGCATTCCATTTGCCAAGGCGCACCGGCGCAAGGGTGATATTTTTCAATACTGTCATATTTGGAAACAGATTAAAATGCTGAAAAACCATTCCCACATTTTCCCTGAATTTATCTACATCCAGCTTCGGATCCAGAAGCTGCTGTCCGTTTACGGTGATCTCGCCTTCCTCCGGTTTTTCCAGAAGGTTCAGACATCGCAGAAATGTAGATTTTCCGGAGCCGGACGGACCGATGATGCAGATACACTCACCCTTGTTTACGTGAGTTGTGATTCCCTTTAATACGTGTACGTCCCCGAAGGACTTTTTCAGATTTTTAACATCAATCACTTTCTCTCAGTCTCCTTTCAAATCTCTTCAGCAGAAGGCTCAGGCACTTCACGATCAGATAGTACATGATACCTGCAACGATCAGCGGTATGAACATCTGATAAGTACGGGAAGAAACATAGCTTGCCGCTTTTGTCAGATCCATGATACCCACATAGCCCAAAATAGATGTTTCTTTGATCAGCTGGATAAACTCATTACCCATTGCCGGAAGGATGGTTTTTACAGCCTGCGGAATGATAATGAAACGCATGGTATCCTTATACCCAAGGCCCAGAGAACGACCAGCCTCGCTCTGGCCCTTGTCTACAGATAAAATACCTCCGCGGATAACCTCGGAAACATATGCACCGCTGTTGATACCGAAGCTGACCACTGCTGCCACATATCCCAGCCTGCTGTGGAACACTGCAAAATAGATGATCATCAGCTGAAGGACTGACGGTGTTCCACGGATCACATCAACATAAATATCCGCGATCGTGGAAAGAATGGTTCTTCTGCCTTTTTTCGCAGCTCCAAGCCGTACCAAAGCCACTACAAGACCGATCAGGATACCTACGATCACTGACAAAAGGGAAACGATCAGCGTAATCCCAAGACCGTTAATATAAAACTTCCAACGATTATCCTGAAGGAAAATAAAGCTTAAAAGTCCCAGAAAACCATCGGTTGCTGCTACATCTGTCACATCCTCGCTGTTTTCAAGTGTGTCCACAAAATACTTCTGATAAAGATCATCATATTCCCCGGATTTTTTAACTTTTGCAAGCCCGTCATTGATGATCTGGACAAGCTCTGTGTTTCCTTTTTCAATACAGAAAACAGTATCCTCTGCTGTACTTGGCACGGACTCATACTGCAGGTCTGAGTTCTGTTTGCAGTAGATCTCAGCCATGATATTGTCGATCAGAACTGCATCTGCTCCACCGTTTTTCAGCTCCATGACTGCACTGGAAGCGTTTTTAAATCTTTTTACTTTGGCATCCTTAACTTCACCGTAATCAGTAGTCTCGCCGGATGCGATCATATCACTCTGTGCACCCTCCAGAACTGCAACGGTTTTTCCGGACATCTCCTCAAAATCCTTGATCGGATTATCCTTACGACTGATGATGCACTGTGTACCGGTGTAATAAACATCGGAAAAATCAACGCTTTTTTTACGGTCCTCCGTAGGTCCGATCCCGGCTGCGATCACCTGTACATCGCCAGCCTCCATGGAACCCATCAGGGAATCAAAGGGCATATCCTTCCATACCAGCTTTACGTTTTCTTCCTTGGCGATCGCCTCCAGAAGATCGTAATCAAAACCTGTAATATTTCCATTATCATCCAGGTATTCAAACGGTGAATACTCTGCGTTCGTTCCTATGATGATGGTCTGCTGTTCTGCCGCTTTTACTGCCACTGCACTGCTGAAATACACCGGCAAAGCCATGATCATACACAGTACAAAACAGATAAGAGCTCTGCTTTTTCCATTGCGTCCCATTATTTTCCCCTCCTGCTATTCATATTTTTTTCCGTAGCCAAAAGCACCTTCCATGCCACAGATGCCCGCTGCAAAAGCAGCTGCCTCTTCAAGACTTTCACAGATCGCGGTTTCCTCCGCCATGCCGTTTTTCATTCTTCCGATATACCCGGTAAGGAAAGATGCGATCAGTGAATCCCCGGCGCCAAGAGTATCTTTTACTTCCGTAAGCGGCGCTGCCGGCTGTCGGTAAAAATTCCTTCCGTCATAAAGAATGCAGCCCCTGGCTCCTCTGGAGGCCATGGCAAGCTTCGGCCCCATGGAGATGATCTTTTTCAGATGCTCTTCTGCCTCCTGGTCAGTTCCGTCAAAGGAGCAAAATGCGTAAGTAACCTCCGGTGCTGTTTTTTCATAATATTCCTCTGTGGAATCATCGGAAAAGTCAAAAGAAACCTGAATTCCCGCCTCTTTGATCTTATGCAGCTCTTCCTCCGTAAAAGAGTAATTTCCGCTATGTACCACATCAAAGCCTTTCATATATTCCAGATCAAAACGATCAAGGATATACGGTGTTTTTCCACGGATACCACCATCATTAAAATCCAGGAACTCACGGTCTCCGTCTTTTAATGTGATCCTGGAATAACCGTTCTCGCCGTGCAGCTGTCTGCACTTTACGGTTTCCACGCCGATTTTTTCCAGTGTATCCATGATCAGTTCTGCTCTGTCGTCATCTCCGAAATATCCCATATACGCAGTTTTTTCACATCCGGCCATCTTTCCGTAAACACTGACGTTTACGCAGTTTCCGCCTGGATACATGGTTTTCAGATGATCATAGATATCCACTACATTGTCTCCGAAGCCAAGAAGCTTTGTACTGTATTTACTCATATTTTCCCTTTCTCTGTGCACAGGCACAGCAGCACCTTTAGTACTCTACAACGCCCATATATCTTCTCATATCCAGCGGATGACGGCGTTTATCCTGGAGAGCGGTACGGTAAACGGTCGTCATGGTGTAGAACAGCATCGGAGTAAAATATTCCACGCAGCTGTCATCAATTGCTTCCATACCAAGCTTATCTGCATCGATCACTTCGTATTTCTTTCCGTATTTTTCAAGGAAAGTCAGCACACGCTCATCCATCATACGATTTCTGCCCCGGCTCATCATAAGGATATACAGATGATCCTCATCCGTTACCTCAAACGGTCCGTGGAAATATTCCGCACTGTTCAGATATCCGCAATCCATCCACTGCATTTCCTGAAGTGAGCAGATCGCAAAGCCATATGCCTGAGAATAGGAGGCTCCCGATGCCATAATATAAAGGTTCGGTTCCTCTGAATATTTTTCTGCAAAAAGCCATGCTGCATTCTGCTGATCCTTCACTGCTGCTGCAATAACATCATCGATCTTTTCAAAGCCTTCCACGATCTTATCGTAAAGCTTATATCCCGGCTCCTGTACCTTCATCAGCTCATTAAGAATACGAAGTACGATTCCCTGAGGCTTCTCTGCTTCCTTTACCCCCGGTGCCCAGTCGTATACAACGGAGATCCATTTATCTGTATCACATGGGGAACCTGGCGCATGTGTCATTGTAACAACAGCCGCACCTGCATCCATTCCTGTTTTTGCTGCCTCCAGACACTCCTTTGTCTTGCCACTGTGGGAGCAGATGATCAGAAGACTGTCTTTTCCCAGCTTCTTCGGCGGTGTCAGTGCAAACTCTCTTGCAGGGATCCACTGTGCATCCATCACTGCGGATTCCGCACGGACAAAATAATATCCCGGATACAGATCCACAAGAGATCCTCCGCATGCAAGAAAATACACATTTTTGATTGTTCCATGCTCTTTGTTGATCTTATTTACGATTTTTACTGCGTCCATTTTCATCCTCCGGTTTTCGTGGAAATTCGTCTGGTAATCCTCTGAATCCATTGAAAATACAGGTTTTTTTCGGATTTTCAGATGAATTTCTCCTTCTTGTACTTTTGCATTTTACCTTTTTGAAGAATATAACATATTATAACGTTATAGTAAAGAGTATATTCATGATTTATGATTAATTATTCATCCAATTCCATTCTGACGCACTGCAGAGGTTTGTCCCTTACTGGACAAATACATCCGCACTATAGTAAAATATCTTTTATGAACAACCTCAGAAAGGATATTTTCATGTTAAATAAAAATTCGATCCAGCCGCTTTACAAGCAGCTTATGGATATCATCACCCAGCAGATCAAAAACGGTACTTATAAGCCCGGAGAAAAAATCCCTCCTGAGCCGGAGCTTGCCGATCTTTACCATGTCAGCCGGATCACTGTCCGACGTACCGTGGAGGAGCTTTGCACACAGGGCTATCTTATCAAGCATCAGGGAAAAGGAACCTTTGTAAAATCCCCCATGATCTTCCGGAAATTTGAATCCCAGAAAAATATGAGCTTTTCCGAATCCTGCCGTCAGAATGACCGGATTCCGGAATCTCACGTACTGTCCTTCTGCAAAAAACCTGCGAACAGCGTAACCTCTGATTTTCTGCAGCTTACTTCGGATGAGGAAGTTTTTTTCCTGGAACGTCTTCTTCTGGCTGACAGTATTCCGGTTATTGATGTCCACACCTGGCTCCCCACACGGCTTTTCCCGGATTTTGATCCGAACGCTGTAGAAAACGGTTCTTTTTTTGAATATATCAAAAACACCTACCGCTGTACGATCGCAGAATCCAGCCGCAGCACCATTTCTGTTACTGCAGCCTCCCCGGATATGGCAAAAACTTTGCGTCTGTCTTCCGGCGATCCCGTGCTGATCCTGGATTCCTATATGGAAGCTCCTGATGGAAATCCGCTTTACATCAGCCGTGAATACATTGCAGGTTCCCGCTATACGATTTCATTTTGAAGAATCAAAAAAACGGCACAGAAGTGTTATGCTGCCAATACAGCAGCATACACCTCTGTGCCAGTGTTTATTTATCCAAAAACATTACTGTTCACTCCGTTCTCCGTAACACGCTTCGTGATGCACAGAATCTATCCTTTATCTTTTCAGGACTCCGATCCATCACTGCCTGTCATCTGTGCCTCAATGGCCTTTCCAAGGCGGTTATAGATCGTCACCGCATCCTCCACATGGAGTGGGCTTCCGGTATTTCCCGATGCGCCTGCCGTTACCAGTATGTATTCCCTGTCGTAGACCTCTGCAAAGCTTGCAAGACACAGACCCGCCTCACTGGTATATCCTGTCTTGCCGCCCAGGATCTTGCCGCCGGTAACGGAAGGGTCAGAAAGATTTTTGAACATGGTACTGTAATATGTGATCCCGATGGGATGGATATTCGTCACTCCTGTGGAATGCCGCGGGCTCTCAATGATCTCTCTGAACGTATCGTTCCGAAGCGCATACCTGAGCAGCACCGCAATATCTCTCACTGTACTGTAATGATCCGGATCATGAAGCCCTGTCGTATCACAGAAATGTGTACCATTCATTCCAATCCTCTGTGCCTTCTTATTCATCAGCTCCACAAATCCATCCCTGGAACCGCCTACGGTATCCGCCAGTGCGATACAACACTCCGCACCGGATGGCAGCATGGCACCATAAAGAAGGTCGATGGCCCGCACGGTCTCACCGGGCTGAAAGCCTGCCTGGGTGGCATCCTGCTCATAAAGCCCCTGGAACATTTCCTGGGTCAGAGTGATCTCCTGATCCAGATCATCCAGGTTCTCAATAGCCACGATCACCGTCATGATCTTCGTCATGGAAGCCGGATAGATCTTCTCATCGCCCTTCATATTTCCGATGATCTTTCCGCCTTTTACCTGCATCAGCACTGCGTAGGGACTGTTGATACCGCTCATCTCAAGCTTACGGACAACCGGTCTCTGCAGAGACTCCATCCAGTCACCTACCCCTTTATTCCAGCCGATGATCACTACAAGTGTCAGGATCACGATAGCCTCTACCACCAGGCAGAGTATCATTTTTATTTTGTTTACCTGTTTTTTTATTTTCTTCGCTTTACGCTTTTTTGATCTCAATTTATACTCCCTGTTCCGACAAATTCATCTGTAAGTTTTACTTACAGAAACGTTTTCCCCATCTTTTTTATATTAACATGATTATTATTTTCTTCTGTAAAATCTATATGAAAAAGCTCTGATGAGCTTTCGGTCTGTTACAACTCTGTTTGTGCCTTATTGTAGGATTTTTGCCCCCAAAAATCAAGGTGTATAAATGTATAAAAAAATACCCCATACAAAGTTTCCTCTGTACAGGGTATTTAAAATTTATTACTGAGCTAATTTAATCGGGTTAAGCTTAACACCAGGTCCCATTGTCGGAGCGATTGTAACGCTCTTCAGATACTGACCTTTCAGTGTGCTAGGTCTAGCCTTTGTGATAGCTCCCATAAGCGTCTGGAAGTTGTCGCTTAACTGCTCCTCGGTAAAGGAAGCCTTTCCGATCGGAACATGGATGATGTTGGATTTGTCAAGACGATACTCGATCTTACCTGCTTTAATGTCGTTAACAGCTTTTGTTACGTCCATTGTTACAGTACCAGCTTTCGGGTTTGGCATTAAACCTTTCGGTCCAAGTACACGACCAAGACGACCTACAACGCCCATCATATCCGGTGTTGCAACTACAACGTCAAAGTCAAGCCATCCCTCGTTCTGGATCTTCGGAATGAGGTCCTCAGCTCCTACGAAGTCTGCTCCTGCTGCCTTTGCCTCTTCTGCCTTAGCATCTTTAGCAAATACAAGTACACGAACTTTTTTACCTGTTCCGTGTGGCAGAACAACTGCTCCACGGATCTGCTGATCTGCGTGACGTCCATCGCAGCCTGTACGGATGTGAACTTCGATGGTCTCGTCGAACTTAGCTACAGCTGCTTTTTTAACAAGGCTGATAGCCTCTGGTGCATCATATAATGTTGCGCGGTCTACTGCTTTCGCAGCTTCCACATATTTCTTTCCTCGTTTCATTTCTATAACCTCCTGTGGTATTTGCGGGGAAAAGCCCTCCCACTTGAAAATTTCACTTTTTCTACGGGAACCCCGAACTTAAGCTTCGGTATTTATTAGTCTACGACTTCGATTCCCATACTTCTTGCTGTACCGGCGATCATGCTCATAGCAGCCTCGATGGATGCTGCGTTGAGGTCTTTCATCTTCAGCTCAGCGATCTCCTGAACCTGTGCCTTAGTAACTTTAGCTACTTTGGTCTTGTTCGGTGTACCGGAACCAGATTTGATGTTTGCAGCTTTCTTAAGAAGAACTGCTGCCGGCGGAGTCTTGGTTATGAAGCTGAAACTTCTGTCAGCGTAAACAGTGATGACAACCGGGATGATAAGATCTCCCTGATCAGCTGTTCTTGCGTTGAACTCCTTAGTAAACTGTACGATGTTTACACCATGCTGTCCAAGAGCCGGACCTACAGGTGGTGCTGGAGTTGCTTTACCAGCCGGAATCTGTAATTTGATATATCCTGTTACTTTCTTTGCCATTTTCGGCACCTCCTATGTGGTATTGGCGGGGGTGTGTCCCTCCCACTTGCTGTTACCTTGTTTTTGAATTACTCAGCTTTTTTGATTTCTGTGAAACTTATTTCTACCGGTGTTTCACGACCGAAAAGCTCAACATTGATCGTTACCGTCTGTTTCTGCATGTTGATACCTGTGATCACACCTGCGGTATCTTTCCATGCACCACCGGTAACGACTACCATGTCGCCCTCTGCGAAGTCCACTTCGATATCCGGTTTCTGGATACCAAGCGGCATCATTTCCTCTTCTGTAAGAGGCACAGGCTTTGATCCCGGTCCTACGAATCCTGTAACACCGCGGGTATTACGGACAACGTACCAGGTATCGTCATTCATCACCATATTGAGAAGCACATAGCCTGGAAACATCTTTTTCTGAACCTGTCTTGAGGTTCCGTTCTTCATCTCCACTACATCCTGCAGCGGAACACGTACCTCCAGGATCTGGTCTTCCAGGTGTCTGTTCTCGATCGTCTTTTCAATGTTGGCTTTTACCTTGTTCTCATACCCGGAATAGGTATGGACAACGTACCATTTTGCTGCTTCTGACATATAATCACCTTGTCCTTACTTCATTAAGAAATTAATGCATTCCAGAATTCCGGAATCCATTACACTGATAACCACTGCCAGGATGATCGTGATGATCACGACCACAACAGTCTGCTTTGCCAGTGTGGGACGGTCTGTCCAGACAATCTTCTCAAATTCTGACTGAAGTCCCTGAAACCAACTTTTCTTCTGCGGCTTATCCTCAGATTTCTGTTTTTCCATAGCATAACCTCACAAATCTCTGTGATTACTTTGTTTCCTTGTGCAGAGTGTGTGTATGACAGAACTTACAGTATTTCTTGGTCTCCATTCTCTCAGGATGGTTCTTTTTCTCCTTCGTCATATTGTAGTTACGCTGCTTGCACTCGGTGCATGCTAATGTAATCTTAACGCGCACAACTTCCACCTCCAGTGTTTTCATTTGCACGGTCTTCTATGCCGCCCGGAACGTATATCCGTCGTCATTTTCGGGCATAAAAAAAAAGACCTAACTTCCATGTCGCTCGTCAATTTTATCACAGAGCAGGTGTGCAAGTCAAGCCTTTTTCGCTTAAATATAAAGAAAGATAAAGAAAGTCATAAGAAGCCCCTTATGTGCAGGCACAACGTATCTTCTTCTGTCTTCCTGCACACTTTCAACTTCTATTAAAAGTAGTCATAACCACCGTGGATATCCACCACACTGCCGTTCATATATCCGTTAGACAGCACTGCATAAGCCATATCCGCCACTTCCTCCACAGTTCCAAACCTGTGGAGTGCGATCTTCCGGTTGATACGGTCGTAGCTCTCCTGGGTGCGGGCGCTGTGCCACGGAGTTTCGATGAAGCCAGGTGCAATAGCGTTGACTGTGATGCCCTTTGGCTCAAATTCCTTTACCAGGGATCTTGTCAGGAAATGGATGGCTGCCTTGGTGACTCCATATACAAGGGAGGAAGAATACGCCTGCTGTCCTGCATAGGAACCGGTAAAGAGCACACTGCCGCCCTCCACCATCATGGCTCTCAGCTCTTTGACCATAAATACAGGTACGGAAAGATTGGTGTTTACGATCCGTGTCCACTCCTCAAAGCTGTAGTCTTCATATTTTGCGTAGGTGCTGATGCCGGCATTGCTTACAAGCCAGTCAATATGGTCTGTCTGCTTTTTCAGCTCCTCCACAAAAACCATCATCTCTTCATAGGAAGACATATCTGCCTTTATCAAAGTCACCTGAGATCTTTTTTCCTCAGGAAGGCTCTCCTGAAACGACAGTGCCTTCTTCTCATCATGTCCATATGTTACGAAGATCCTGTCAGTTTTTGCTGACTCTGCCAGGATCTTTTCGGCGATCCCTCTTCCGATTCCGGAGGTACCGCCTGTGATCACAGTTATTTTTCCCATTTTACAGCTCCATCAGTTCATCAAATATCGGTTTCGGTATATAAGGCTGCTGATTGTGGATCGGCTCACCCAGACAGGTCTTCGGGTATGCGTAGGTTCCATGCTCCAGCATGATCTCCAGAAGCCCCGGCCCGTTCTGCTCCAGGAATCCACCGGCATATTTTTCCACGTCTTCTCCCTGGATGCGCTTTGCAGGAATTCCGTAGGCCTGCGCCACATCTGTAAAATCGCAGGACGAGAATCCGCTGCCATCGGAGGTATCCGCATATACACAGTCAAAATAATCTCTCTGAAGATGACGGATCATTCCCAGCGCCTCATTATTCATTACGATCATCTTCACCGGGATATTCTCGCGCTTCACCCACTGCAGCTCCTGGATATTCATCTGGAAGGCTCCGTCTCCGCAGATACATGCCACCGGCTTGCCGGTAGCATAATAAGCTCCGATAGCCGCCGGAAGTGCATATCCCATAGCACCATGTCCGCCGGAAAAAAGTGTCTTCTGCCCCTGCTGATTGTGGAAGGACTGATAGCTCCATACCATATGCTGTCCCACATCCACAGCAACCGCTCCGGTATCGGAAAGCTGATCACTCAAATATGCGATCATGCGGTTCGGATAACGCTGCGGTGTCTCATCGTCCACTTTCCAGAGTTCCTTACGGATCTTCTGGCAGACAGCAAACCATTCCTCATAAGAACCGATCTGTGCATGCTGCTCTGTCAGCTTACGCACCACAGTCTCTGCGCTGACGCAAAAGCATTTCTCATCTTCTCTTCCCTCATGGATCTCTCTTTGAAGATTATAAGGATCAATATCCACACGGATGATTTCGGCATTCTTCGCAAACTCATGAACCTTAGTACCAATCTGACGGGTACACAGGGAAATTCCAAAGCAGAGCAGAAGGTCGCTTTTTGCATTGGCGATCATATTTGCATACCGGTGTCCGTAGGCACCTCCGATGCACCCGAAGTTCAAAGGATCATCAAAGCTCAGTGCGGACCGGGCAAGTACGCTTGTGATCACCGGAATGTGATGGGCACGCGCCAGATCTGTGAGCATTTTTTCTGCTTCTCCGGAAGCTCCGTGACCGATCATAAATACCGGCCGTTTTGCAGTCCTGATCTTATTCAGAATATATTCTGCCGCCTCTGCTCCATCAGAAGAATCCGCCTTTGCAACTGCATCCCTGTAAAAGGCTGCCCCGTTTTCCGGATCATTTTTTCCATATACAGCTGTCTCGATCTCTTCCTCGGAAAATTCCATATCATAAACCGGGTCTTCCACCTCGCCTCTCTGCACGTTCATGGGAAGATCGATAAGAACCGGTCCCTTTCGACCTGTATTGGCAATCTGCCATGCAAGATTCAGTTCACGAACGATATTTTTCGGATCACGGACCTGCACCGCGTACTTGGTTACCGGCTTTGCCATGGAAACCATATCGATCTCCTGAAAGCCCTGCTGACGAAGGCCTGTAATACCGGAATATTCATAGGTATTCAGCTGTCCGGTGATAAAGATCACCGGAAGAGAATCGAAATACGCATCTGCCACACCGGAAAGCAGATTGGCAGCTCCCGGACCACTGGTGGCATAGGCACAGCCGCAGGCATTCTTTGCCTGAGCATAACCGCAGGCGGCAAAAGCAGCTCCCTGCTCATGATAGCTGGAATGACTTCTTGCATGGGGATTCTTCTCAATGGAATCTACCAGATGTGCGATCATGGTTCCCTGATATCCAAAGAAATCATGGATCCCTTTTTTCTGCAAAAATTCCACAACATAATCTGTAAGCTTGACCTTAGACATATTTTTTTACCTTCTCCATATACGAGATCCTTCCTGTTTTTTCCAGATACTTAAGATACAGGTCAAAAACCTCCGGATCTGTTTCAAATGCTTCTTCATATTTCAGACAGCGATCATTCATCCTGGTATATCCTGCAAATGCTTTTTCCAGTTCCACATAATCTTCATTTTTGAAGAGATTACGGATATAGCTGAGCTTTTTGCGATAAGCCAGTGCACAGGTATATTTTTCCCCGCAGAATTTTGCATAATCCCAGCACTGTGCAAGATATTCCCGGTAATTCATTCCAAACTGCCTGCGCTTTTCCCTTTTCTTCCTGACAGAAGCAAATTTCTTCAGTTCCTTTGACTGCTGCAGAAATTCCTCACATGGGATCAGTGTGCTGCACACCACCAGCGAGCCGGGAACATAGTTTTCCATTGACTTATTTCGATAATTTTTGCCGTAGGCCCGGGTGAGATAGCTGTCTGTGTTTCCCGGGACCATAAAGGATTCTCCTCCAAGCATTGCCTCCCCGGGATTTTCAAAAATATGCGCAGGAAAATAAAGATTCTGGTCAAAATATCGGAGTACATAGGTTTTTGCGCCATCCTGCGGCTGCCGGAGCAGATCCCGGAATATGCTCTTTGCCAGCCAGCCTCGTCCGCAAAGAGAAAGGACTCGCACCATCCAGATACATCCCAGCTCACGCCGGTTTCGCCACTTGCCTTTTTTCCCGTAGATCCTTTTCCATCCATCTTCGCGCATACGGTTCCAGAGGTATTTTCCCTTTGGGCCATATTCACACTGCAGCGGAAGGATATTGATTCCCAGTCCCGGATGTTTGTATTTTCCGTACTCGTCCAGCTTATAAAACAACGTATCTTTATCTGTATAACGCAGAAAAAATCCGGGGAAACGGCTGTTATTCTCCATAGATTCCAAAGCTCTGCGCAGCTCCGGTTCTTCGTCAAAGATGTTTTTAAACCGGGCCATATCACCGGTCTTCATATAAATATCATTGCTTGCCGGATTCATGGGAAAAGGGCGCTCCGTTACCGCACAGAGGGTAAGATACGGAGAAAGATAATATGTGATCTTATTTTTTCTGCATATGGTATCTATTTCTTTTAGAAGTTCCAGTACTTTCTGCTGTTCTCTGTTCAATACACTCTGCCTCGTTTCTGTTGATCTGTCATTACAGGATCCGCTTCAGAAGCTTCTGAAGCTCCTCCTGACTTTTATACTTATCCAGCCAGCTGTTCAGAAATTCTGTCACGTCTGCCTTCTTTGCGAAAAATCCGGTACGCCGGCTTCCATCGTAAAGATCCTCCAGGAAAATCCTGGAAAGCTCATTTTTTATATAGGGATGCGGCTCATGATCCAATGCAAGGAAATAATTTTCGAAGGCTTCCCGGGTACGCCCCTGTTTCTTCCGGATATCTCCCAGAAGCTTGTATACCTCTCCCTGCCATTCCTTATGGACCAGAAAGCTGCGGATCTCCTCTGCCAGATATTCCATCTCGCCCTCTTCTTCACTGCACAGGATCCTGGTACGGCCCTCTGCCAGTGCTTTGGGATAGCCGAATCTCTGCCATGCACAGGTAAGTGCCTCTTTGTACACCGGCTCCTCAAGGGTTCCCTCCCTTGGAGAATTACCGGTGATCCCCAGTTCTTTGCAAAGCTCCCTCACCAGCTCTTCCAGCTCCCCTTTTGTACGGACGGAAGATACCTTCGCAAGATAAAGAGCGCCTCTGATCTCCTCATCCTCCGGCATCAGTCTGCTCCAGAATTCCATCAGAGAGAGTGCTTCTGATCTTCTCTGGCTTCCAAGCAGATCCCGACAGTCCCGGATCGCCTGGGACTTCTGTTTTTTCAGGAATTTATCCAGTTCCAGCTGCACAATGCCATTACTGGTGCATTCTCTGGCTTTCAGATACTCTGCCATTGCTTCGTTCCGGAGGCCCTTTTTCCAGAGAAGATCCCCCTTATATTTTATAAAATATCCATCCTGGGGAAATACTCTCAGGCAGTAAGACAGAAATTTCTCCGCTTCAGAAGCATTCTGCGGTCCTTCCAGGCGCTCCATCACAAACCGGCATTTAAATTTCAGGAATCCCGGAGCATCCGGATATTTTCTGAGAAGATCATCCACGATCGCCTCTGCTTCCTGCATTTCTTTAAATTCATAGTGGCTGGCTGCTTTTCGGAAACGTCGGATATCCTCCACTGTCTGCTCCATTTCCGGAGTAAGATGATCCATTTTCTTGCGTACCTCGTACATACGGTATGCCTTGGAAACACGCTCCTGATAGATCAGTGTCAGCATGGCCGCCTGAAAAGCCTCATCCTCCAGCGGGATCAGGATCGGATGATAGAACGGACGGATCCCGTTAAAATCCTCACGCCCGATAAACTCCATGCTGAGCTGTACACGGTAATACTCCTCAAAGATCTCACCAAGCACATCATATCTTCTCTCTTTCAGCAGGGTCTCCGCTGTTTTTTCGGATCTCATCAGCCGGGCAGACACATCCCGGGCTACAACACCGGCTTTGATCCTTCTTCGTCTGTCATCCTGTTTATGGTCTCCCTTTGCCATAAGAAGGCAGTAGAATTTGCGGAAAAGCATCTGTCTGCGGATACGTTTTTTGTCGATCCTTGGCATATATTCATCCCGCACCTCCTGATAGCTGGCGCCCGGAACATCAACAGACTCATGAGATTCTCTTTCCCCATGAGGCGGTATATAGGACCATTCGTCCCCGTAATGCCAGATCAGATAATCACTGGTCCTGTGAGGGATCATAACCTTTTCGCCCTCAAAGTCCATATATTTTACAGGGAACATCATATCCTTGTCAAAAAGAAACGGGCAGCCTCCCCATCGCATGGCATAGCGGCTGCACTCCTCTTCTTTATAAGAAAACATGATCTTCTCCAATTTCTTTAAGGTTCTGTCCTTTCCGCAGAAGGTATAGCGGAAAAGCCAGTACAGATACCGCCAGGGAGAAATTTCCCATCTGACTCCCACGACCATGCTGATATTCAGAAGTTCCGTATAGATCATCATATGGTCCCGGTATTTCTCATACTCACGGTCATCATCCGGAATGGGATCCAGAGTCAGTACGTCAATGATCTCACCAGCCTTGTCGTCTCCTATGATCTGATGCTTGTGGATCGCACAGGTATCCGTACTTCCGTAGCGCGGAAAACCGTTGGTATAATTACGGTCCACTTCTGCACAATAAACCGCCCGGTTCGGCGGCATCTCGTTCTGACATATTTCTACAAATTTATCCCAGTCACTTTTGGGCATGTAAATGTCCACATCATCGTCCCATGGGATAAAGCCTTCATTTCGAAGAACACCGATCAGAGTACCTCCGGCCATTACATATCTAAGATCATGCTTTTTGCAGATCGCGTCAACCTCCCGGAAGAGCTGCAAAAGAAGCTTCTGTTTTTCTGTCATCTGTCAACCTCTTTGATTAATTATTTTCAAAAGCTCAGCCAGAGTTTCTGATTCTTCATAAAAAAATCTCGTACATTCTGTCCGTCTGTCACGGATCATGATGACCAGCTCCTGAAGCAGATAGCGAAGACCATTTCCCTCAAAATTAAAGCTGTAGCGTTTCAGGAATTCCTGACCTTCTATTTTGGCTTCAAAATATCCGGTATTCCACCAGTCACCGGGTACGGTGATACGCCCCCTGGTTCCGATGATCGCAAGCTCGTTTTCCACATCCACCGTTGTTCCGATCTCAATGGTCGCCAGTGCCCGGAGATACTTCATCGTGATCATATCATAAATAAAGCAGCTGTCACTGCTTTTCACCGCATTGCTCTTCACCTCCAGGTAATCCTTACCGAGAAGCTTGATGCATGCACACAGCGCCTGGCTGACTGTTTCGCTGAAATTTTTTCCGCCCTCAAAATCATCCTGAGAAATCGCGCATTTTACAGCTACCACATCTCCCACAAGCGCTCCATGTGTCAGCCAGACAAGCTGCGTAAACGCGCGCAGATAGACCATGGTAAGCTTCTCTACCAGAACAACCTGATGTGCCTTTGCCAGTGCAAACAGCTCTCTTATCTCTTCCGGCTCCAGAGCCATAGGCGTGTCACTGATCACATATTTATCACATTCCAGTGCCTTTCGGATATAATCTGCCCTGTTTTTCAGACCGGATCGGATATAAATGATATCCAGTCCTTCCAGAAACTGTCCGTAATCTGTACCATAAGAGTCAAGTTCGTATCTGTCACAGAATTCTCTCGCAACAAAAACGTCCTCGGAATACACACTTTCTACATGCAGTCCGCTGACATACTTGGACTCCATCACCATTTCGTTGTCCTCTGCATCATCCGTAACAATGCCCATGCTGTAGATCATACCCTCACTTCTGAGCTTGGTACTGGAAATATTTTTGGTACGTTCCAGATAAACGACCTCACAGTAATTCTTCAGATAATCAAATTTGCCACGCCAGTCCGAACCGACTACCAGAAGGTCGATATTGTATTTTGTAATATCATTTAGCTTCTGCCCCTGATATTCCTCTACAATGATCTCATCCGCAAAACCGGTCTTGCGGACATTTTCGATACGCTTCAGAAGGCTGTCCTGTACATTCAGCTTGCCGCGTTCGATATCATAGCTTTCACTGGTGACACCCACAACAAGATAATCCCCCAGCTCCCTGGCTCTTTTCAGAATATTGTAATGTCCCTGGTGGAACAGATCAAAGGTACCGTAAGTAATGACTTTTTTCATTATTAATTTAATCCTGCGCTTTCTCTTCTTTATTTTTCAAAAGCACTTCCATTCCCCCCTGCGGTTCTGTGATCTCTAATATATCATCCAGGTCCTGGAGCTGCTCAAATTCCTGTGGAGCTCCGGCATCATCCATGCCTTCCTCCATCTCAAGATCCTCATCTACAAAGAAATCCTCGTCACGGATTTCTTCCGTCTCTTCTGTCTCATGTTCCAGTACAGCCGCCACATCGTCCTTCACCTTACGTGCATCCTCCTCGTCCAGAGTTGCCGCAAGCTCCTCAATGGCTTTCTTTCTTTTCAGTATGATCTCATAACGGTCATCTTCATCATATTCATCCTCAAGTCCTTCATCCTGCACCTGCTTCTCACGTTTGAACAGAATAAATGTAAGCAGGTTCAGTACCCCTCCGTAGAGGAAAGATACCGGCTTGCTTCCAAGGATCAGCACAAGCACCCAGGATACTCCGAAAAGCACCCAGACATTCAGCATCTGCGGGATGCTGAGAAGAAGCAGGCCGTTGAGTACGATCATGATCGGATAATGGAAAAAATAAATCCCCATGGTATTTCTTCCAACAAAGGTAACCGGCAGCTTCACATCCGGGATCAATGCCAGAAGCGTCAGCACCAGCACAAAAGATACCAGATACATCAGAAGGCGGATCAGCATTCCTGTGATATCATCCATTCCCGATAACTGATACGTATGATTCCCACGGAAAATATCTACCGGGATCTCATTGGCGATCATAAAATTCGGAACTGCATACAAAAGCAGGGCTGAAACCAGGAGCAGGATCCATTTACCCTTGAATTTACGGACCACGTCTGTGTAATCACTCTTCCACAGATAGCCTGCCACAAAAAACGGAAAAAATACAACGATCCTGGAGCTTGAAAGATAGGTCGTAAATTCCGGTCTTGTTCCTGCCCACAATGCAAAAATAATGCTCAGAGGCACGATAAAACGTATCTTGCCAAGTGCTTCGATAGTCAGCCTGTAGATAAACAGTGCCAGCACATACCACATAACTGTTCCGGACGGACGGAGCAGCTCATAATCCATGCTTCTGCCAGTCCAGATATACGCATACCAGGTCAGACTGTATCCAAGAATATAAGGGATCAGCAGATTCTTCACATTCTTCAGTACATCCTGTGGCTTCTTGGAAAGATATCCCGATATAAAAATAAAAGCAGGCATGTGAAAAATGGTGATCCCATACCATACATAACGCACCACCATGTCCACCTTGACCAGCTGAAATGCGATCAGATGATTAAATACGACAAGAAAGATCAGTACTACTTTAATGTTATCGACCAGGTAAGAATACGGCACTCCCTGGTTATCCGTTCTCTGTTTCATTTGTTTCCACCTTGTAATATTTGATAAAAGTATGAATAAATAATAACATATATTTATGAATTTGGAAATAAAAAATTAATATATGTCAGAATTATTCACCTCTTCCAGAATTTTTCAACGGTATTTCCATATCCCGTGGAACGCATAGGAAACAAAGAAAAACAGACTCTTCAGCGGACCATATCCTACATACCGATACACCTGATAAGTCATTGCCGCAGACTTCAGCTTATTTCTGGATTTTCCCCCTTCACTGAGTCGGTATTTCAGGTAAGGTCTGTTGATCCCTGCTGCAAATCCTCCCTTTCTCAGGATCCGGAGCCAGGTAATGTAATCTTCATGGCTGTCATCATGCTCCATCGGAAACGCAAGTGCATCTTCTCTTCGCAGCAATACGGAAGAGCAGTTGATGCTGTTATGCTTCAGAAGCTCCCTGTATGTGATCCGTTCCTTTACCGGAATATATTTGCCGGTAGTGCGCCCATCCGGCGTCATCAGCTCTCTTCCGGTGGAGCAGATCGCACAGCCGGTCTGTTCCATAACCTCTGTCTGGACTTTCAGCTTGCCCTTTTCCCACCAGTCATCCGCATCCAGAAATGCGATATATTTTCCCCGGGCTTCCTTTACGCCCCGGTTTCTGGAACGGGCAGCACCCATATTCTGTTCATTTCGGATATAACGGATCTTTCCGCTGTCCATATATTTCATTACAGCAAGCTCTGTGCCGTCTGCAGAACAGTCATCAATGACCAGCACTTCTACCGGAACCTCCTGTCCCAGTGCTGATTCGATCGCTTTTCCAATATATCTTTCCCCGTTATATACGGGCATCACTACGGAAACCAACGGCTTTTCCATAAAAACAACCTCCGTCCTCTCTATCCACAAAATGCGCGTCAGGATGATCTGCCGCAGCCTGACACGCATTTCGTTTCGTTACTTATTTTTTGTCTTCGGAATCCTTAAGAGCGTTCTTCTGATTATCATCCACGCCCTCGGAAACTTCTTTCTGGAAAAAGATCTTTACAGTCATAAACAGAAGCTTGATATCCAGAAGGAATGAATAATTTTCAATATAAAACAGATCCAGCTTCAGCTTATCATACGGTGTGGTGTTATATTTGCCATATACCTGAGCATAACCGGTCAATCCGGCTTTTACCTTAAGACGATAGTGGAATTCCGGGATTTCCTGCTCATATTCCTGCATGATCACATCTCGTTCCGGACGTGGACCTACAAGAGACATATCACCCATAAACACGTTAAACAGCTGGGGAAGCTCATCCAGATGCAGGTTACGCAGAACATGTCCTACCGGTGTGATACGGGAATCGTGCTTGGACGCAAGACGTGCTCCGTTCTTCTCGGAATCCACACACATGCTTCGGAATTTCCGGATGCGGAATTCCTTTCCCTGATAGGTAAGACGATCCTGGAGATAAAATACCGGACCGCCGTCATAAGCCTTCACCGCAATGGCAATGATCAGCATGATGGGTGAGGATACGATGATCCCAAGTCCGGAAACAATGATATCCAGAACTCTCTTGGCTGCACGCTGCTCCATGGAAAGTCCCTGATTCCTGCACATCAGAAGCGGCGTATCAAACAGATGGATCCTGTCTGTTCCAAGCAGGATGATATCGGAAATCTTCGGGCTCATATAGCAGCGGATGGAATGAGAAAAACAGTATTTCAGATACTTGTTTCGGATCTGGGACGGAAGATCCCAGATGATCACGCCTTCATAATCTTCCATCATGGCATGGATCTTCTCTTCGCCCTCACGGATATGAACCTTACCGCTGATATCGTATTTATCCTTTCGGGTGTTCATCTTGTGGATCACATCACCGGGATCACGGTCTCCGTAGATCACCAGCAGCCTTCTGGCTCCGTACAGTCTGGAGTAAATATACCTGGAGCCCCAGATCCACAGTACCGTCACAACAAGCTGGACTCCGGTCATTTCGATCACCGGTCTGGCCGACATAAACCATCTGTTGATCAGTGTGATCTGAAAATACGTCACAACATTGGTACAGATCGTTGCCAGCGTCAATGAATAAAATACATCGATACGCTTCAGATAGCCTACCTTCAGACCTCCGTAAAGCTTGGCAAACATCAGATAGATCAGCGCATAGATCAGTATCATTACCCAGTTACCTTTTCTCCAGAATGGCTTCAGGATCAGGTCACTGTAAAAATCATACCATACATAAGCAAAGATCGCTGCCTGTGCGATCACGATCAGACTTGCCAGACAAAATACCACAAATCTCTTATAATCTTCTCTTTTACTTCTATTCACAGATTTTTCTTCCTTCCTGAGGAGTAGATATTAACTTCATCATTATAGCCAATATATACTCTTACGTCCAGAGATTCCTCTGATTTTTCTCCTGATATTTTCCTGTCAGGATGTTTTTTTCCGTGACTATAGCAAAAATCCCCTGGAGTTTATCCGGGGATTTTTGGCTGTATATATTTATTTTTCTTTTTCAGTTTCCACGCCTTTTCGAATTATTCATTCACCAGATTATACTCTTCGATGGATTTGTTGATGGAGTCTGCCATGTTTTTCACAGCTGTATCCACATCCTCTTTTCCGTTGAGCATGCTCTCAATCTCGGATTCCACGGTAGCTCTTGCCTCCGGGAATACACTTAACAGAGCGCCTACATAGTCTGCGGAGGAATCGTGGAGCTGGTCGATCGCCAGGATCTTTGCCACCTCACGGACCTTTCTGTCGATCTCATCCTTCGGAAGCTTACGGATCTTCAGGGCATATGCCATATTTCCGTAAACTGTCATATTAGGATATAAAGCATAGTTCTGGAAAACCATGGACATTCCACGCTCCTTTGGCTCCAGATAATTGGAAAACTCACCGTCGATCCACAGCTCACCGTCTGTAATCTCCTCCAGACCTGCGATGATACGCAAGGTTGTGGATTTTCCACATCCGGACGGACCTACAAAGATCACAAACTCTTTATCATGTATATCAAGGTTAAAATCCTTCACACCGCAATGCTCCGAATCAAATTGCTTACATACATTTGTGAACTACTCGGCAACTGAGTTACCAGAGCATCTGAATTAAGGCGGGATACCGCCTTTTCAGGGTGCGTCCATGACACCACTACTGCTCGCTCTTTAGAGCTATACAGCTACTTTTATTATTTCTGGCGTTTTTAGTTCGGTTACGGACAGTTCCTTTTTCTCTCCGGATACGGATAGATATTTTCTCAGGATGTTATATGCACCTACAGCATCTGCATTATAGATCCTGCCATCATCTTTGTACATACCCCTGTGTTTCCGGTTGGACGGCTCTGCATATTTCTTTTTCACTTCCGGTGACAGCGGACTACACTGGCTGGTATAGCTTTCCTCTTGTTTTACAAAACGGATCCCATATCTATTCAGCTTATATTCCAGCATCATGTAGATCCGGTTATATGGCAGGCTATGGAGCTTCTGGTTTGTTCGATGTCCCAGGTCATTTTCCATTCGGATATTCCGGATATCCCCTGTAATGACACAGGTAATCCCCTGTTCCCGGCAGTATTCTGCAAGATATCTTGTGACTTTGTGCAGATAATCTGTTACCGAATCCTGTTTTTTCCTATATAATTTCCTGATATGTTTTGATGTGACCGGATGTTTTACTCCCTTTCCGGACTGCTGCCCATACCACCGGGCCTGCACCCTTGCGATCTCTTTATGGAAATATCTTTCCAGTGCAAGGTACTTCCTGCCCAGGATAAACGTCTTCCCATTTTCAGAATCATAACACGTCATAAGGTTGTGAAGCCCCAGATCAATAGACAGTTCATGTCCGTTCTGTGGAAGTTCTTCCTGGTCAGGGACCTCATAAACAACTATGATTTTACAGTTTCCTTTCTCCGGCGGATAGATCCGCATCTGTTTGATCTGATCCACGTCCCTGAAGATCTTATTTTCAAGGTAAAGAAATCTTTCATGGATCTGATACGTTTCTTCCATATATTTTTTTAATGCCTTTGGAAGGGAAAGGCGGACTCTGCCCGTATCCCTTTCATGCGCGATCCCCATCTGCATATAGGTAATGGGGATACTTTTCTGCTTAAACCGCGGCGGTCTGGGAGTCTCGATCCCTCCGGATCTTTTCAGGGCATAAAAAGACTTCCATGCCTTGTCCAACAGTTTACAGACTTCCTGTGCGGTCTGGGACGGGAGCTGTTTATACCACAGATCCTCTTTATGGGCTTTTTTCTGATAATACCAGTCCGGATACTGCTCCATCCCAGTTTCTTTGTAATGCTGACGCTCGTAATTGCAGACATTCCAGAGCTTGGATGCTGCATAGCACATATGCCCGATGATGTTCGCATATTCCCGGCTGACCTTTATGGATGTTTTCTTTGACAGCAGCATTTCCTCTCCTCCATCGTATCAGTAAGCTTTGCTCTGATGTTCGATATACCTGCGGATATTTTCTTCCGATACAGATCCGACCGTTTCCACATAATAGGAATGGTTCCACAGCTCCCCTTTCCAAAGCTGGTTTCTTATTTCCGGAAAACGTTCGAAAAGTTTCCTGCCGGAGATCCCCTTCAGGTATTTCACGATCGCAGTTATGGATAATTTCGGAGGGGCTGACACAAAACAGTGTACATGGTCTCCTTCCCCACATTCAAACAGATGGACCGTAAAGCCCTTATCCTCTGCAATCTCCTGCACCAGTTCCTGCAGATATGCCTCGACCTCCGCATTTAATATCTTCCGCCGGTATTTTACCGACCATACCATATGGTAATTAATATTGCACACACAAGTGCGGTAATGTATAAGATTTTCTTTCATGCATATAGTATACCATGATATCGAAAATCCTGCAACAAAATATCGAACATACTTTCTTTTTATAATGCTGGATACAGCTTTTTATAGAAAGCTTTTATAGGAGAAAATTGAACGAAAACCGTTTTGTTATTTCTGTTTATAATGAGTGCAGATATGCACAGTTTACGCTTTCATCTCGGTAATTGAATTGCCGAGGATTCCCGCTTTTTATCCTAAATGCAATTTCTGACATTACTTATCTCCTTTCTCTTCTCTCGCTCGCATGGTTTGTAGTATAGAACTTTTCCGGCTGTTCAGATATCGTGGTTGAGATAAAGCTTTGTGAATTGTATGTAAAGTTATTTTGTGGATTCTGTGGATTTGTGTTAAATGGCCTCTGGATTCTGTGCGATCCCTGAGGATTATTTTTCTGTTTTATCGTTATTGTATAATGCAGCGAAATTCTGTCATTCTGCCCGAAAAAAGCCCTCCGGGCTGCATGATTCTGCAAACGCCGAAGGGCTGTGTTATGTTTTATACCCCGCAGGAAACTTCCTTAATTCGGGTCAAGCGGATAAAAGTATCCGCTTCGCTACTTGCTCATAACCAAATAACTGCTTCGCAGTTTATCAGTAAGAGCTGTACTCCTCCTGATACAAGCAAGTCCCCACCCAGTACTTATTGCTTTGGCACCCCTGCGGAAGACTTCCTCGCTTCAGTTAATTTATTTTCTGGTCGTAACTGTTTTTGCCGTGCTCCATGCAGAATAGTATTTCTTTCCACCTACAGTCCTGTATGTACGGATCCTCACATAGTATCTCTTTCCTGCTCCTAACTTCTTTACCGTTAATGTTCTTGTTTTATAAGAAGCAACTGTTTTTGTTACAGGATTTTTAAAATTTTTATTTACATAATACTGCACCTGATATCCAGTGGTCTGGGATGTCTGGGCTCTCCAGTTGACCCTGAAACCTTTGGATAATGCAGATACTCCGCTGAGAGCAGTTGCTTTCGGCAGGATCTTAAATGTTTTTGTGACAGTACCTGCGTACTTTCCTTTGAGAGTGACCGTTGCGCTGGCAGTTCCCACGTTTTTGTTATTTTTCCAGGTAACTGTGTAATATTTGGAAGAAATGACTTTTCCTGCCGGATCCTTTACTGTGATTGCAGGCTTCTTTGCAGCACCGTTGTAAACGATTCCGCTTACCGGCATAGTGACGGATACATAATGCATCTTAAGACTGCTTCCAAACGAGTCACTTCTGATAGGATCATTCCAGCCATATATCTTAACTGCTGCCCATTTTTTCGGAGTACCGCTGTAATAAACATGTTTTATTTTTTTACAGCCTTCGAATGCTGCTGCTTTTATATCGGTGATTCCTGCCGGAAATGTGACCTTCTCCAGTTCTTCACAAAAATCAAACGCCCCTTCTGCGATCACTTTCACTCCATCAGGAATTACTACCGATCTGATCTTGGTGGAAGCAAAAGCCGTTGGCCCAATCTCTGTGACTCCTGAAGGTATCGTAATTTCTGTAAGATTCTCACAATGACAAAAAGCAGCTTTTCCAATAGATTTGATCTTTGCCGGCAACGTAACCTTTGTGATCTTCGAGCAGACATACAGCATTGATTCCGGAATTTCTGTAATATTGTTAGAAAGTCTGATACTGGTCAGTTCTTCACACCACGCAAAAGCATGTGCACCGATTTTTGTCACGCTGTCTCCCATTGTAACTTTTTGTAATTTGCTGCAGCTGTAAAAAGCACCCTCGCCAATTGTTTTTACACTGTCCGGAATATTTAACTCATAAATATTAGTCGCTGTAAATGCATTAGCCCCTATGGTTGTAATTCCTTTTCCCATGGTAACCGTAAGTTTTGGAATTTTACGCCCGGCAGTTCGAAAAGCATTTTTCCCTATGGTTTTAACCGTTCCTGGAATCTTTACAAATGAGAGATTATCCATACCGAAAAAAGCACTCTCTCCAATCTCTGTAACACCTTCCGGTATTGTCACAGATGGAAGTGCTATGCAATCGGAAAAAGCATAATTTCCAATACTTCGGAGACTGCTGGGCATAGATACACTTGTAAGCGCATCAAAACTGATAAAGACTCCATCTGCCAGACTGGTAACGCCTTCCTCTATTATAATAGATGTGGTATCGTTTGAAATGGAATACACCTTGGTGCCATCCTCAGATCCGGCAAAGCCCCAGCTATACCAGCCGGTTTCTGTCTCATTACCATTGGAATCTATCTGATGGACCGGATGGTCGGGATCTCCTTTTACAGAGCCTGTTCCGGATATTGTAAGTGTACCGTTTTTCCACGTCCAGCGGGTGTTGCTCCCGCAGACACCGGAATTGCTGATGCTTCCATAAGCAGCGACGGCTTCTCCACTGTCCAGGTTCTCTGCTTCTGTCGTTATTTCCATATCTTCGGATTCAGGTTCCATGCTCAGGGTGTCAGACTGTTCTTCCGGTATTTCTTCTATAGAAATAGAGTCTGCTTCAGCCACTCCATTTGAAGCCGATTTATTTGAATCTGCTTTATTTGAGTCTGCTTCAGTTGAATCCTCTTCAATAGCTCCTTCGTTCCTTGGATCGGTATCTGATTCTCCCTGTATATCACTTATACTTATGTCGTCTGATTTTGCTTCATCCGTTTTTTCGTCGGCTTTTTCATTGGACAGATATTCTGATCTGTTGATTTCTGAATTGTTCTCAGCCGTTTGAACACCTCCGGAAGTATCTGTTATATTCGTCGTTATACTACTGTCAGAAAAATCATTTTCATCCTGACCGCTACCCGCCACCAGATCTGATACAAATTCCTCTTCCATCCCCTGTCCGTAAACAGCTGCTCCTGTCATAAACGGTGTTGTAGTCAGAAGCGCCGCTGACAGCAGACAAGATATGGAAACCTGCAGTTTGCCTCTTTTCTTCATACTTTTCTTCCTTTCTTCAATCAGAGGGATACAGACAAATTCCTATCCTCTGTTTGCTGCTTTTCGCAATTGAAACAGAGAACTTCCCTAATTCGAATAAATTCCCTGCGAAAATTGTAAATATCCTGCTGACTCTGATATTATTACAGACTTACCGAATTATTTCTGTTCTGTCAACAAAGTGGATTTTAACCAAAACCATCAAACCATAATTTTTTCTGTAAACAGTTGATTTCCTCCTTTGTTTTTGTCTAATTTTACCCTTGAATTTCTGTATACAAGTCAAACAATACAAAATATTTCTCTTAAATTTTCAAACTTTTTGTTAGCCACCTCGTCCGAGAAGTGCTATAATAATCCCAGTCAGAAAAGAAATGCAGAATTCGTGTTACTGCGAACAGCGCGAACAGCAACATTACCGGAATCCATGCATCAGGAGGAGGAATTTGACATGATCACATTGAAAGCAGAGAAAAGAAACCCGAATGTAAAAGCTAAAAAATTAAGACGTGAGGGTTACGTCACAGGAATTCTTAGTGGAAAAGAAATGAAAGAGCCTGTAGCACTTCAGTTTGACGGTGCCGAGGCAGCCAAATTCATTAAAGCAAATAAAGAAGGTACACAGATTTACCTGGACATCGAAGGCGAAAAAGTTGATGCCCTGGTAAAGAACATTGACTATAATCCAATTGAAAAACAGCTGATGGCTCTGGATTTCCAGGCACTGGTAGCCGGTGAGAAGGTTTCCACAACAGTCGCTGTCAAACTGGAGCACACCGACATGGTTCAGGGTATCGTTGAGCAGGAGATGGAAGAGATCCACTACAAAGCAGATCCGGCCAACCTTCTGGATACCATCGTGATTGACTTTAACGGCTATCCAGCAGATGTCCGTGATATTCATGTAAAAGACCTCCCGATTCCGGAAGGCAAACACGTTCACTTCATTACACCTGAGGATGCAGTTGTTGTTCATATCGGTGAGTATGAGGCAGCTCCGGAAGAGGATGAGGACGCTGAAGCTGAGACAGAAGCATAATATATATAGTAATGATTCAGGGGATTGCCGATTGGCAATCCCCTGGTTTTGTTTACATAATTCTAAGAATGTTATTTCATTTGTAATTTCTTTACCTCATCCAGCGGCAATCCGGAAAAATTAGAGATATCTTCCAGTGTAAATCTGCTGTCTTTGAGCATTTTCTGTGCGGTAAGCAGCGCCTGTTTCTGAAGCCCAATACTTTCACCCTCTGTAAACCCCTGTGTTCTGCCCTCTGCTCTTGCATCATCACACATTTCCTGTACAGCCTGACACATATCAACACTCCTTTCTGTTTCTGGAAATCGTAGGTTTAATCCGGTTATGGAGTTGATGACTCGAGCTGCTTTGAGTTCGAGTGACTGGAACTTGTCAAACTCCTCATCTTTTATCTCAGCAGGTGAAAAAATTAATCCATTATATAATATTAGCAACAATTTATTCTTGTTTAACAAATGACCATGGTAATTCACTTAGATTTACATTTTGAGCTGAAAAACCATTGGTACCATACATTGTAATATTATAAAGTATACTAACATCTTTGAGTTCACTTTCTGGAATATCAGATAAATGCTTATAGTGTCCATTTGTACATTTCCAAATATCATATTCTTTTGAAAAAATAAAGCTATTTCCGTCAACAACGCCTATCATTCCACTATATACTTCTCCCGGTGTACTATCCGGAATATACATCCAATATACTGTACCATCATCCAAAATCTGTACAATTCTATTTGCCGTTGCGCTCCATGTTCCAATCAATTCCTGCGGAAATGTTACCTTATTATTAGAAGTATCTTTAGATATTTTTAAATTATTATCCTCATTAGAATTAATATTTATTTTGCTTTTTCGTATTAATATTATATTAAAACTAAGTGAAATCACTAATGCAATGCTTAAAAATGCAATTATAATTTTTTTCATTCTCCTTTTTCTCCTTAGTTTCATGCATAAATATAATTACCATTAATATAGCATAAAGAGATATTAATTACTATACATTAAAAGAAAAAGCCGGAAAACCTTGATTTTCAAGATTTTCCGACTTTTAAATAGCAGGGGATGAGAGAATCGAACTCCCACCAAAGGTTTTGGAGACCCCTATCATACCATTTGACCAATCCCCTATATACAAGAAAAAGTGGCTGTTGGCCACAAATTCTTTTACATTGTACTCTCAAAACTACATACATGCTTGTTGATCGTTAATCAAACTCTTGAATCAATTCTTAACCTGCGTTTCTTGGTCAAGCCCTCACCCGATTAGTAACAGTCAGCTCCATGTGTTACCACACTTCCACCTCTGCC